>DISR01000020.1:0-2559 GCA_002421825.1 Thiobacillus sp. UBA6205
CGTAGGCCACCGGATTGTTGATCTCGTGCGCCACGCCCGCGGCGAGCTGGCCGATGGAAGCGAGCTTTTCGGTCTGCCGCATCTGCTGTTCCATGCGCTGGCGCTCGGTGATGTCCTTGGCGGTGCAGACATAGTGGGTGATGTTGCCCTGGGCGTCGCGCAGCGGGCTGATGGTCTTCTCGGTATAGAAGAACTCGCCGTTCTTGCGCCGGTCGAGCATGGTGGCGTGGAAGGACTCGCCGGCCTTGAGGGTGCTCCACATTCTCTGGTAGAAGGCCGCGTCGTGGTAGCCCGACTTGAGCAGGCGCGTGTGCTGGCCCAGCACCTCGTCGCGGCGCCAGCCGGCAATGCGCTCGAAGGCGGCATTGACGTAGACGATGTTGCCCTGCGGGTCGGAAATGATGACGATGTCGTCGGACTGCTCGATCACGTTCAGCAGCCGGTTCTTCTCGGCCTCGGCCTGCCTGCGCTCGCTGATGTCGCGGCTGATGCCGCGATAGCCGTCGAAGGCCCCGTTGCCATCGAAGACCGGCACGCCATTGATTTCAAACTCGACCAGACGCCCATCCTGGTGCAGTGCGGTGCTCTGCAGGTTGCGAAAGGGTGCGGGCTGTGCAAACAGTTCTTCCATCCTGCCCTGCAGCCGTGCTGCTTCTGCCGGCGGCATGAAGTCGGCGGGCATCCTGCCCCGCACTTCCTCCGGCGTATAGCCAAGGAGATTCTGCACCTGCGGGCTGATGTAGGTGTAGCGCGCCTCGCGGTCCGTTTCCCAGACGAGGTCGTTGATGCTCTCGACCAGGCCGCGGAAGCGCTGCATGCTGGCCTGCAGCATGGCCTCGGCCTTCTCGCGCACCTGCATCTGTCCGCGCAGGCCGGTGCGCATGCTTTCGAAGGCGCTCGCCACCTCGCCCAGTTCGTCGTGGTAGAACGTGCCCAGCGGCTCGTTCAGGTTGCCGGCGCCGATGGTGTGGGCGGCACGCTCGAGGCGCTGCAGCGGCTTGAGCACGCGCCGCAAGAAGACGCCCAGCATGGCGAGGACAAGCCCCACCACTGCCGCCGCCGCCGCCGCATGCGCCAGCATGTCCTGGCGGGCCCGCCGCTGCACCCCTTCGATGTCGCTCTGGGCATGGCGGCCGAGCTGCTCGGACAGGACGATGATGGAGTTGATGGCCGCGGTGGATTCCTGGAACCACTGGTCCGCGGTCACCGGATAGACGCCGTCGCCCACGCCGGCGGCATAGACCTGGCGGCGCACCGTCTCGAACTCGCCCTCATAGATGCGCCGCACCGTCTCGCGCGCCTCGTGGGTCGCTTTCTCGCCGGGCATGCGCTTGAGCACCCTGTCGATCTTGTGCAGGGCCTCGCTGACGATGCCGCGGTAGCCCAGCAGCTTTTCCAGCTCCTCGGGCCGGAAGGGGCGCTCGCGGGCGATTGCCACGCTGATCAGGGCGCGCTCGCGCCCGGAGAATTCGGTCAGGGTATAGGTGATTTCCTTGGAAAGCGGGTTGTCGATAAAGGGATGGTCGTGCTCGTGGCGCGAGCCGAGCGCGGTGCGGCGCATGTCGGCGAGCACGCCGATATACGCCTGGATAGCGTCGATCCATTCGCTGTCGCTCAGGCCGCCTGCCTTGCGGGCCAGGGCAAGATCGACCCGCGCCCGCGCCTTTTCCAGCTCCTGCCAGGCCTGGCGATACGCGGCCGCCGCCGGGTGCATGACGCCCGGCTCGTCGAGCGCCGCCATCTGCCGCAAGTTTTCCAGCACCGACTGGTGGTGCGCGTTCACCGCCAGGCGCAGGCGGCGCATTTCGGCATACTCCCGCGCCAGGGCGTCGGTGCCGCGCGGGTGGGCCAGCAGCAGCACGGTGATGCCGCGTTCCATGGCGGCAACGTCGGAAGCGCGCAGCGCGCTGTCGCCCAGCCGGTTGCCCTGCTCGGCCCATTTCGCCCGTTCCATGTCGGCGTAGATGTCGACCAGCCCATGGCCGATGGACGCCAGCGCAACCAGGGTGATCAGCGCGAGCAGGCCGCCGACCAGATGGCGCAGTTTCAGGTTTTTCATCATGCCTTCGTTCCCGGCGGCAGCCCCTTGCCTTTTTTCATGCCCCGATCTCCCTGCCGCGGCGCGTGCACGGCCTTCTGTTCATCACGCCGGCCTGCAGCAGGCGGTGTCCTGCTCGTGCCGCTCGAAAGCCTGCTGCAGGATGCGCACCAGTTCCGCATCTTCCCATGGCTTGCCGAGGTATTTCCAGACGGCGCCGCGGTTGACGGCGCCGATGACGCTGTCCAGGTCCGAATGGCCGGAAAGCACGATGCGGATGCTGTCCGGATAAAGGTCCTTGACGCGGCCCAGGAATTCGGTGCCGCTCATGGCCGGCATGCGCTGGTCCGACACCACCACCTGCACGGTGTGGCGCGCCATGAGCGAAAAGGCCTCTTCCGGATCGGTGGTGGCGAGCACCCGCCAGCCGTGGGGCCGCAGCGTGCGCGCCAGCGCATTGAGCACGTTTTCCTCGTCGTCCAGCAGCAGCACGGTGCGCCGTTCTTCCTCGCCGAACAGCG
>DISR01000020.1:2611-7062 GCA_002421825.1 Thiobacillus sp. UBA6205
GCCATGGCGATCACCGTGCGCACGATGGCGGCGTCTTCCGGGTCGCGGATGACGTCGGCCACGAAGGAGCGGTCGATCTTCAGGCGGTCGAAATTGAAGCGCTTGAGATAGGCGAGCGAGGAATAGCCGGTGCCGAAATCGTCCAGCGCGAGCTGCACCTTCAGCTTGCGGATGGCCTCCACCCGCAGCAGGCTCTGTTCCGGATCGGCCATCAGCGCGGTTTCGGTCAGTTCCAGTTCCAGGCGCTCGGGCGCGAGCCCGCTGCCGTCGAGGATGGCGCGCACCAGCCGGTCGAGGTTCGGATTGGCGAACTGGCGCGCCGACAGGTTGACGCTCATGCGCAGCGGCGCATGGCCCGCCGCATCCCAAGCCGCCGCCTGCCGGCAGGCCTCGAACAGCACCCACTCGCCGATCGGCTCGATGAGCCCGCTCTCCTCGGCCAGCGGGATGAACTTCATGGGCGGCACCAGCCCCAGTTGCGGATGCTGCCAGCGCACCAGCGCCTCGACCCCGCACAGACGGCCGTCGGGCAGCGACACCTGCGGCTGGTAGTGCAGGCGCAGCTCGTTGCGCTCCACCGCCTGGCGCAGCTGGCCGAGCAGTTCGAGGCGCTCGCCCATGCGCTCGTTCATCGTCTCGGACCAGTACTGGAAGCGGTTGCGCCCCAGCGCCTTGGCCCGGTACATGGCGGCGTCGGCCTTGCTGAGCAGGGCCTCGCCGTCGGCGCCGTCGCGCGGAAACAGTGCCGCCCCGGCGCTGGCGGTGATGAACAGTTCGTGCCCGTCCACCCTGATGGGTTTGGCCACCGCCTCCAGAATGCGGCCGGCAACCTCTTCCGCCTCCTCGCCCAGTTCGGGCCTGGCCAGCACCACGGCGAACTCGTCGCCGCCCAGGCGCGACACGATGTCGGACTCGCGCACCTGGCGGTGCAGGCGGTGGGCGACCTCCTTGAGCAGGTGGTCGCCCACGGTGTGGCCGAGGGCGTCGTTGATCAGCTTGAAATTGTCGAGGTCGACGAACAGCACGGCGGCAACATCCTCGTTGCGCCGTGCCTGCGCGATGACCTGTTCGAGGCTCACCTTGAGCAGCACGCGGTTGGCGAGCCCGGTGAGTTCGTCGCGGTGCGCGCGCAGTTCCAGTTCCTTCTCGAAGGCGATGCGCTCGCTGATGTCGTTCATGACCCCGACGTAGTGGCTGATGCGGCCGCCCTCGTCCGGCACCGGCGCGAGATGCAGTTCGTTCCAGAACGCGGTGCCGTCCTTGCGGTAGTTGCGCAGTGTCACCACGCCGGTCTCGCCATGGCGGACGAGCTCGCGCAACTGGTCGATGCCGGGCTGGTCGCGCTCCTCGCCCTGCAAGAGCGAGAGGTTGCGCCCCTTGACTTCCTCGAAGCCGTAGCCGGTGATGGCGGTGAAGGCCGGATTGGCGTAGACCAGCGGGTGATCCGGCCGGCCGGCGTCGGTGATCATGATCCCTTCGTGCGCGGCTTCCAGGGCGCGGCTGCGGATGCGCAGCATTGCGGCGCGTTCGCGCCGCAGGGTGATGTCGCGAAAGCTCAGCACCGCGCCGGCAAGGCGGCTGCCCGTGCCCAGGACGGCCGTGGCGCACAGCTCCACCGGAAAAAGGCCGCCGTCGGCGCGCCTGAAGATCTCGTCCCTCGACTCGAAGCGGCCGCCGCTGCCCAGCAGCCCGAGGATGCCGCAGGCCTCCCGCGGCAGCGGGCTGCCGTCGGCAGTCACGTGCACCAGCGCGTGCAGGTCCGCGCCGGCAAGCTGTCCGGCCGAATACCCGAGCAGCGCCGAGGCCGCCGGGTTGCTGAAAGTCACCCGGCCGTCGGCGCCGAGGCCAAGGATGCCTTCGGCCGTGGAGTCAAGGATCATGCGGTGTTCGCGGTCGCGCTCGATGGCCGCCTGCACGAGGCCGTCGAGGCGCCGTTCGCGCTCGCGCTCGAAAGCGCTCAGCACCTTCCAGAAACCCAGGCCGGCAACGATGGCGCACAGCGCGCGGAAAAACTGCACCGGCAGGCCGGCCGTTTCCTGGAACCACTGGGTATTGAGGCTGCGCGCGAGCGGCGCGTCGAGCGGCGCCACCACCAGCCCGCCCAGCACCGCATAGCAGACGAAGGCCGCGCCCGAGGCCGCCAGCATGAAGCGCACGCGGCCGCCGTCGATCCAGGTTTCGTCCTCGCGGCTGTAGCGCACGAGGCCGATGCCGGTGAGCAGCGCGCCCGGCAGGGCCAGGAAATAGCGGCTTGCCGTCTGGGTGTGCTCAAGCGACAGCCCGCTCGCCAGCGCCACGCCTACCACGGCGCCGAACGGCAGAAGCAGCATCCAGGGCGAGCCCAGGGGGCCCAGCCACGGGCGCATCAGGCGGCGGCCGAACTCCAGCAGCGGCAAAAAGGACAGCGGCAGCACCAGCGCGCGCAGGCCGTCGAGCGCGGGATCGGGGCCGCGGATGACACGCAGGAAGTCCAGCCATTCGTTGCTGCCGTGCAGCAGCCCGAACAGCGCCAGCAGCCAGACGAAGCCAGCCATGCGGCAGCCGTCGCGAATTTTCGGCTGGCGCAATATGCTGATGCCCAGGAACAGGAAGGCGGCGCCATACACAAAAAAGATCAGCGCCATGTCATTGGCCCATGCGGCCATGTGGCATCCCCTCGGTCAGTTCACGGAACGGCCGGCGGGGCGGCGTGAAGCGGGAAGCCCGGAGATGGCCATGCGCGAGACGCGCACGCCGGCCTGCCCGGGGACGGACAGGCACATACTGCAACCGATTGGCGATCCCGCTGTCATGGAGCCTTCCTCTTTAGACCGGTGATTTTGCGCCCCCGCCTTTCGGACGGGTTTGCCCTTCTCAAATCTGTACTGTATCGGGCAGCCCACAGGGAACTGGGGCCTGGCCCGCAAGCGATATTAACCATTCGGGACTGACATGTCGACATATCGGACATTCGATCGCGGCGAGGGCGCCGCTCCCACAAGGGTGTTGTAGGAGGCCCGCCCCCGGGCCGATGGGGTTTGGGTGAGGATGTTGTAGGAGGCCCGCCCCCGGGCCGATGGGGTTTGGGATGGCCAATCGCGCGAGGGGAATGCCAATCGCGGCGAGGGCGCCGCTCCCACAAAGGCGCCGCTCCCACACCACAAAGGCGCAGCCCCCACAAGCGGTGGGGGAGTCTGGACTGGCCCAGCCTCCTCCTGTCCTCTTTGTTCAGGGTTTCTCCGCAAATAAAAATACCCCCTGCGGGGGCTTTTTGATTTGGCGGAGAGGGGGGGATTCGAACCCCCGTCAGGGTATTACCCTGAACACGCTTTCCAGGCGTGCGACTTAAACCGCTCATCCACCTCTCCGCGAAGCCGCGCATTCTAATTGAGAGCCCTGCTTTAAGCAAATCGACACTCCGGCATGTATCTGAATAACAGCGAAATTTTTCAGGGCTTGAAAACCCTGCTGGCGTCCCCAGATAACTAGCGATTTTGTCTGGAGGAATGCATGCAAGCAGAGAACAACGCCCCGGAAAACGCGCCGGAGGAAGAAAACAGGGAAACCATGCCCAGCCTGGAAGCGCTGCTGAAAGCGGCCGAACTCCAGGCAGCCGAGCATCACGATGCCTGGCTCAGGGCCAAGGCCGAAACCGAAAACATCCGCCGCCGCGCCCAGGACGATGTCGCCCGCGCGCACAAATTCGCCGTGGAGGGCTTCGCCTCCGAACTGCTGGCGGTGAAGGACAGCCTGGAAGCCGCGCTGGCCGCAGACGATTCCAATGCGGAAAGCCTCAAGAGCGGCGTGGAACTCACGCTCAAGCAGCTCTCGGGCGTGTTCGGCAAATTCAACCTCACCGAGATCAACCCCATGGGCGAGGCTTTCGATCCCCACCGGCACCAGGCCATGAGCATGGTCGAAGCCGACCAGCCGGCCAATACCGTGGTGAGCGTCCTGCAGAAAGGCTATCTCTTGAGCGATCGCGTGATCCGCCCCGCCCTGGTCATGGTGGCCAAGCCCAAGGAATGACGGGCATTGAAAATCAAACCCCTAACCCAACATTGTTAACCAGCTAATTGATTTCTCGGAAGGAAAGAACCATGGGACGCATCATCGGAATTGACCTGGGCACCACCAACTCCTGCGTGGCCGTGATGGAGAACGGCACGCCGAAAGTGATCGAGAACGCCGAAGGCGCTCGCACTACGCCATCCATCATCGCCTACACCGAAAACGGCGAGATCCTGGTGGGCGCGCCTGCCAAGCGCCAGGCCGTGACCAACCCCAAGAACACTCTGTACGCCATCAAGCGCCTGATCGGCCGCCGCTTCGAGGAGAAGGAAGTGCAGAAGGACATCGACCTGATGCCCTTCTCGATCGTCAAGGCCGACAACGGCGACGCCTGGGTGCAGGTGCGCGACAAGAAGATGGCGCCGCCGCAGGTGTCCGCCGAAGTGCTGCGCAAGATGAAG
>DISR01000055.1 GCA_002421825.1 Thiobacillus sp. UBA6205
GCCGAGGCGCCGGGCAGGCGCGTGGTCACGTTCACCCAGTTGAAGTTGACTTCCGGGTCCTGCTCGCGCGGCATGTTCTGATACGCCATGAAGCCCATGAACAGCACCACCGCGAAGGCGATGTTGGCCAGCGGATGGTTGCGGATCAGGCGTTCGAACAGGCTCATGCGGAATTGCTCGGCAGGTTAAAAGGCTTTTACAAAGAGGACAGGAGGAGAAACACAAGAAGGCTTTACTCCTGTCCTCTTGTCCTCCTTGTTCATGTTTCCCCCTGGGCGGATTATTTGGCGGGCTGTAGCTTGACCGCCTGCCCATCCTGCAGCGCGAAGCGGCCTTCGGTGATCACCATCATGCCGTCTGCAATTTCAACGGGCGCGGGGCGGCCTTCCTGCGCCTCGACAATCGGCACGAAGCGTGCCTTTTCGCCTTCCAGCACGAACACGCCCAGCTTGCCGTCGCGCGTCACCAGCAAATCGGCCGGCAAGTGCGGCGTGGCTGTCTGCCACTGGATCTGCCCGGTGGCGCCCGGCTTGGGCAGGTCTTCCGCAAATGTCAGGCGCGCTTCCTGGGTGCGGCTGGTGCCGGAAAGCGCCGGCGAGACGCGCTTCAATTTCAGCGGGTACACGCCGTTGAGGGTGTGGAACTCGATCGCGCCGGCCTTGGCCAGGCTGTCCGCGTCCTTGGCCTGCACCTGTGCCGACACTTCCAGCGACTGCACGTCCCACAGCGTCACCAGCGGCGTGCCGGGGCTGGCCAGTTCGCCCACGTTGCCCGGCACCGCTTCGACGATGGCGGCGAAGGGGGCGGCGATCACGCACTTGCCCACGTTGTTCTGCGCCGAAGCCACCTGGCTGGCGGCCAGGTCGCGATCGGCCTTGGCCACGTTCACTTCCGTGCGCTTCTGGTCCAGCGCATCGCCGGAGATGAACCCCTTCGCCGCCAGGTCCTCGCTGCGCTTCATCTGCAGCGCCGCCAGCTGCAGCCGCGCGTCCGCTGCTTTCAAGGCGGCCTGCGCCTGCTGCAGCGCAATCGAATAATCCCGACAATCCAGCCTGGCCAGCACTGCGCCCTTGGCGATCTTCTGGCCGGCTTCCACCGGCAGCGCGACAATGCGCGCCGACAACTGCGCCGCGATGCTGCTGATGTTGCGCGAGGTCACCTGCGCCTGCGCGGTGAGCACGGGATAGACCGCAGCCTCGGCCACCGGCACTGCGATCACCTGTACCGCGGCGGCTTTCTGCGACGGCGCGGGGGTGTTTTCCTCGCGGCCGCAGGCGGCGAGCATGGGGAGCAATAAAAGAATGAGCAGGGAACGCATGATGGATCGAATCGGAAACCGACCATAAGCATAAACGAAGCCGGGTGGTGAGTGCTCGCCAACCCCTTTAAAACGGGCAAAAGCGGCTATTTATCCAGCGCGGGAGTTGTATTCTTGCAGCGGCAACCGCTGTCGCAGGACACCTGCCAGGCACGAGCGTCTGCAATGCGGCTTTGGATGCGTCCGATATGTTCATATGATTAAAGACCCTCCCTCCCGGCTTGCATGACGTGGAACCGAAACTCGATTTATGGAAAGAACACAAGGCCCGCCTGCGCGGTTACATCGCCCGGCGCGTGCAGGGGCACGATGCCGTCGACGACATTCTCCAGGAGGTGTTCCTCAAGGCATACGCAAGCCTCCACACGGTCAGGTCCCGCGGCAGCCTCGCTCCCTGGCTGTACCGCATCGCGGCGAATGCCATCGCCGACCACTATCGGCAGCAGAAGCCCTCGGAGGAAATTTCCGACGAGTTTGCCGCGCCCGAGCCGGAAGCCGACCCCGTCGCCGAGCTGGCTTCCTGCCTCGAACCGCTGATTGCCGGCCTGCCCGAGACCTACCGCCTGCCCCTGGTAATGTCGGAGCTCGAAGGGCTGAGCCAGAAGGAAGTCGCGGAGCGTTTGGGGCTTTCCCTGTCCGGCGCGAAATCACGGGTGCAGCGCGGGCGCGAGAAACTGCGCGAACGCCTGCATGACTGCTGCGACATCGAAACCGGAAGGGGCGGCATCGTCGGCTTCACGGTCCGCAACAAAAAATACGGCTGCTCCTGCAGCTAGTTTTTTGCGTCTTTTTCGCGCTTCCCCCGTCTATTGAGAATACGGCACGACGAATTCCGCAATCCCGAAAGAATGGAGCAGAACCATGAATGAAGTGACACGCGATGAAATACGCCAGGCCGTGCGCCGGCAATACGGCCAGGTAGCGGAAAGCGAAGGCTGCGGCTGCGGACCCGTCTGCTGCGGATCCACGGCCCCCGCCGACAAGCTGTCGCAGGCGCTGGGATATTCCGCACACGAAACCGCGCTCGTGCCCCAAGGCGCCAACATGGGCCTGGGCTGCGGCAACCCGCAGGCCATCGCCGATCTGAAGCCCGGCGAAACCGTGCTCGACCTTGGCAGCGGCGGCGGATTCGACTGCTTTCTCGCCGCGCGCCAGGTCGGCGACGCGGGCCGCGTGATCGGCGTGGACATGACGCCGGAGATGGTTACCAAGGCGCGCGCCAACGCGGAGAAAGGCGGCTACCGCAATGTCGAATTCCGCCTCGGCGAGATCGAGAACCTGCCGGTGGCCGACGCAAGTGTGGACGTGATCATTTCCAATTGCGTCATCAACCTCTCGCCCAACAAGCCGCGCGTGTTCGCCGAAGCCTGGCGGGCCTTGAAGCCCGGCGGCAGGCTGGCTGTTTCGGACGTTGTCGCCTTTGCCGAACTGCCCGAGGATATTCGCCAGGACATGGCGCTCTTCACCGGCTGCATGGCGGGCGCGTCGCTGATATCCGAAGTGGAGGAAATGCTGCGGGCGAGCGGTTTCCGGCAGATTCGCGTGGCGCCTAAGGATGAAAGCAAGACCTTCATCCAGGGCTGGGCGCCAGGCAAGCCGGTCACCGATTATGTCGTTTCCGCAAGCATCGAGGCGATCAAACCCGAAGGCTGACGCCCCTTCGGCATGCCCCCGATTCCATGGCGAGCCGCCGGTTCAGGGAAGCCGCGTGGCTGTCACGTTCGAAAACGGCGACGCCGAATGGGCTCTCGCTCCGGATGCGCCAGGATGCAGCCCCCGTTTTCAGCCGCCCGGCATGCGTTGCCGGGAAGGCTGCTGCGAATACAGGCCATCGACGTCCTGAATGTTGCGCCGGACTTCGATCCGTGTGTCATGGAGCTTCACTTCGACGGGTTTGGTGGGCGTGATGACGAGCTCGTAATCACCGGGTTCATCGACCCTTACAGTCAGCATGTTGTCGATGATATAGGGTGAGCCATCGGGCATGTCGAGCGTGCCGGTATGGTTGATGCTGAAAAGGCCGGCGGCGATCTCCTGGCCGTTCCTGCTCAGCGTGGCGCGGTAGTCATTCCATTTGTCCAGCTCCGAAGGGTCGTAACCGTGCCGTGCGCTGAAGTTGATCGCGACCGGCGACATCTCCGGCGCAAGGGCGAAGATAACCGGGCCGTAGCCGCCAGCCTCGTTTTCGCTGACGGCGAGGATGGGCAACGCTTCTCCCGTGTAGAGCTTTTCGCAGCCTGCCAAGAACAGCGCAACTGCCGCAACGCCCAGGGCGGCGACAAGAAAATTCCGGGTTGCCATGCGGGGGACTCCTTGTTGTGGGTGAAAAATGGCGTTTGTCCTTTGGCTTGCGGAAACACTGCCAGGTTGCCGTGGCCGGGACAGGCAAACAGAAGGGTAGGACTCCAATCTGTTTTTGCCAACACGTTGATCTGAAAGCCGCCGGGCAAGGTCAGCCTTGATGCACGCTGCGCGGGGCGATCGCCTCGGCCCCGGCCTGATCGAGTTCGGCCTATATTTGCTTGGTGATGCCTCCGTCCACGCGACAGATGAGCCGCAATGCAATTGGCGGCTGCGCGGTGAAGAAACCGTTCGTGTTCCCGAAGAACGGCTTGTCTCTTTCGGGGGCTGCGAGCAGTCCCAGAATCAAAGGGGGGGAGCTGAATTAACCTCGTAACAGATGAGGCCATGAACGAAGCCGCCCTACCGGGCGGCTTCTTCACTCGGTATTCCGCAGTTGCCCTGCGCGGATTGGCGTTAATGAACGTTCAGCGGGTTGGGGTGGGCAGGCCCCGCTTTCCGCTCTTCGGCCAGTATCCTCTTGGCAAGCGCGACTGCATGCTCGTCCAGATTGGATTCGCTCCAGTGGAAGTCGTGTTCCTCCTTCTTCCAGGCCTCTGCGACCGACTGCAGCGAAGCGTCACCGCCGTTCCTGTGGGTCCTGAGTTCCATGGTTCTCACCTCCTTTCAGGCAGGTTTGCTTTATAGACCCTGGACGATCAAAAACAACCGTGTAGCGAGTGATGCCTTTGCTGTTTCCTGCTGCGGAACATCGGCGCCAGGTGGCGCCCGGCATGCCTGGCCGGATTGGCCGCCACGTCTTCCAGGGTGCCGGCGGCGATGATCTGGCGATGTTGTTTTGCGGCAGGTGGCAGGGAACACCCGGAAACAAGAAAGCCGTCCAGTTGTGCGGCTTTCTTGTTGATGTGCAAGGAGAGATTAATTCGAGCCTGGCCCCTTAATTGCTTAATTGGCCTGATGATGTGGTGTACGGGCAGCCAGCGCATCTGCCATTCGTCCGTGCTGGCGTCGTACTGCGAGGCGGTGAAGACATGCCAGCCGGCATCGTCCAGCCGCGTGGAATCGCCGCGGCAGCAGTAGCCGGGCCAGCGGGTTTCCTGCCGGTACAGGGTGTGCCGGGTAGCGCCCGCGCCTTTCCGGCGCGCCGTCAGCCTGGCGCTGCATCACATTGTTTTCCCGTTCTGCCAAAAGGGTAAATTGACACGGCCGCTTTAGCTGCTAACGTCAATTTATCGGATTGTTTTCACGTCCCTTGGCGCAGGGGCTGGCTTCCCAGGCAGGCACGGCGCCGGATCTCATTGCCAACAAGGTTTTCGCCTGGAGGAGAGGCGTTTCCCATATTGAGAAGCGCCGGCTGGCATGGAGGTAATCATGTTTACCGCCAATCCCTTTGTTCCGCTTGCAGAGTTCATCCCCCCCGCGGTCATGCAGGGCTACCTTGTGCTGATGGCGCTGGCGGTGGCCGCCGGGACGGTGTTCGACATGCTGCACAAGAAAAGCCTTCAGTTCTTCGCACGGGACTGGCAAGCCTCCCGGGCTGCCGCCAGGCGGCAACTCGGTGGCGGCGAGATGGCTTCGCTGGCGGCCAGGACCCTCCTGAAGGAAGTCGCGACGTCCGGCGAGTTCTGCAAACCGGCGCGCAGGCTGTCGCATCTCCTGATGTCCTACGGCTTCGTCATTTATCTGCTCACGACCATCGTCATGGTTTGCGCCTACCCTCCGGCAGCCGCGCCTACGCCGGCGGTGCTGCCGCTGCTGTGGCATCTCGGCGCGCTGATGGTGCTCGTCGGCGGCTGCTGGTTTTTCTTTCTGCTGCGGGTGGACGTGGCGCATGAAGGGCACTCGCCTTTCCGCCTGGTGCGCGCCGATCTCTTCATCGTCACGCTGCTGGCGAGCGTGAGCTTCGCACTCGTCTGGGCGTTCGTGCAGACGACGCCTTATCTTGCGGCGGCCTGGGTGTTTTTCGCGCTCTACATTTTCTTCAGCACGCTGCTGTTCGCTTCCGTGCCGTGGTCCAAGTTCGCCCACATGTTCTACAAGCCCGTCGTGGCCTTTCAGCGCAGGGTGGAAGAAGCCAACGGTTCGTCCAAACTGCCCACGCCCGCGACGCCCGGAGGGGAGAGATGCCCACCTTCACATACATGACGCGTTGCGACGGCTGCGGCCAGTGCGTGGATATCTGTCCGTCCGACATCATGCACATCGACAAGACCTACCGGCGCGCTGTCAACATCGAGCCGAATTTCTGCTGGGAGTGCTACTCCTGCGTGAAAGCCTGTCCGCAGCACGCCATCGACGTGCGCGGCTATGCCGACTTCGCGCCGCTGGGCGCGAGCGTGACGGTGCTGCGGGAAGAAGCCAGGGGCACCGTCTCCTGGAAGATCACGTACCGCGACGGGCGGGTGAAGGAATTCACCTTCCCGATCCGCACCACGCCCTGGGGTTCCATCAAGCCGCCATCCGATTACGCGGCGCCTGAGGCCGGCGCGCTGAGTTCGTCCCTGCTCGCGCACGAACCCGACGCGCTCATGGTCGAGGCGCTGCCGGCGCTGCCCCCGGTCGAGCCGCAACACTAGGCCCAATGCCATGAGCCTGTTCTCTTCCCGAAAAACCAAGTTCGTCGATGCCGACATCCTCGTCATCGGCGGCGGCTTCGGCGGCTGCGGGGCTGCTTACGAATCCCGCTTCTGGGGGCGCGACCTCAAGATCGTGCTGGTCGAAAAGGCCAACATCGAACGCAGCGGCGCCGTCGCCCACGGCCTGTCGGCGATCAACTGCTACATGGGCATGCGCTGGGGCGAGAACCAGCCAGACGACTTCGTGCGCTACGCGCGCGGCGACCTCATGGGCCTGGTGCGCGAGGACCTGATTTTCGACATCGCGCGCCACGTCGATTCCACGGTGCACAAGTTCGAGGAGTGGGGCCTGCCCATCATGCTCAACCCCGAGACCGGCCATTACCAGCGCGAAGGCAAATGGCAGATCATGATCCACGGCGAGAGCTACAAGCCCATCATCGCCGAGGCCGCGCGCAAGTCGGCGAGCGAGGTCTACAACCGCATCATGGTCACGCACCTGCTGATGGACAAGACCAAACCCAACCGCGTTGCCGGCGCCATCGGCTTCAGCGTGCGCGACGGCCACTGCTACGTGTTCCGCGCCAAGGCGGTCATCGTCGCCGCCGGCGGCGCCTCGCACATCTTCCGTCCGCGCTCGATCGGCGAGGGCACCGGCCGCACCTGGTACGCGCCGTGGAGCAGCGCCTCGGCCTACGGCCTGGTGCTGCAGGCGGGCGCCAAAATGATCCAGATGGAGAACCGCATCGTGCTCGCCCGCTTCAAGGACGGTTACGGCCCGGTCGGCGCCTGGTTCCTGCTGCTCAAGGCCTTTGCCACCAACGCCTACGGCGAGAAATACGAGGCCGCCCGCCTGGAAGAGATCAAGGCACTGGTCGGCAAGTACGCCGAGACCGTGCCCATGCCCACCTGCCTGCGCAACCACGCCATGCTGGAGGAGATCAAGGCCGGCCGCGGCCCCATCTACATGCATACCCAGGAAGTGCTCGACAGCCGCGAAAAGGAGGAGATCGGCTGGGAGGATTTTCTCGACATGACCGTCGGCCAGGCCGTGGTCTGGGCCTCGCAGAACATCGACCCGAAAGAAAAACCCTCGGA
Source organism: Thiobacillus sp. UBA6205 (assembly GCA_002421825.1). Lineage (GTDB taxonomy): Bacteria > Pseudomonadota > Gammaproteobacteria > Burkholderiales > Thiobacillaceae > UBA6918. The sequence goes on from DISR01000055.1 coordinate 7,294, forward strand.
GCTCATCACCTCCGAACCCTACGTCATGGGCTCGCACGCCACCTGTTCCGGCGCCTGGGCCAGCGGCCCGGAGGACTGCGCGCCTTCCGACTACCAGTGGGGCTACAACCGCATGACCACGGTGGAAGGCCTGTTCGGCGCCGGCGACACCATCGGCGGCTCGGCGCACAAGTTCTCCTCCGGCTCGTTTACCGAAGGCCGCATCGCCGGCAAGGCGGCGGTCAAATACGTCACGGACATGGGCGCGAATACGCCGCAGCTGGACGAGGCGCAGGTCAAACAGCTCGAACAAACCATCTTCAAGCCGCGCGAGAACTTTGATGTGGGCCGCAACGAAATCGTCGCCGGCAGCGTGGCGCCGAGCTACCTCTCGCCGCTGCAAGGCCTGCAGCGTCTGGAAAAGCTCATGGACGAATACGTCGGCGGCATCAGCACCTTCTACATGACCAGCGAACCCATGCTCCAGCGCGGCCTGGAACTCATGACCATGCTGAGGGAGGACCTCGCCCATATCGGCGCCGAGGACCTGCACCAGCTGCAACGGGCCTGGGAACTCAACCACCGGGTGTGGACTTCGGAAGCGGTGCTCCGGCACACCCTGTACCGCCAGGAAACCCGCTGGCCCGGCTACTACTATCGCGGCGATTTCCCCCGGCTGGACGATGCCGACTGGCACGTGTTCACCGCCTCGCAATATGACGCGAGCACGGGCGAATGGCAGATGAGCAAGCTGCCCGTGCACCACATCATCGCGTAAAACTGCCGGCGCCCTGCCAGCCCGGAGATCCCCGGAAAAACTCCCAAGCCGTCATTGCGAGGAGCGAAGCGGCGCGGCAATCCAGTCAACAAGGCCCAGCAAAAACCCAGGACTGCCACGTCGGCTCCGCCTCCTCGCAGTGACAAGTCCAACGCCCGCCTACGCCGCCTCGCGCTGCGCTTCCGCATGCTGCGCCAGGGCGCAGCGATTCCGCCCGAGCTCCAGCTCGCTCGCCTTCACCTCGTCCACCTGCAACAGCCCGGTATTGACCCGGCGGATGTCGTCGTAGCTCGGCGGATGCGGCTGCAGGTTGGCCAGCACATAGGAGACGAACGCCGGTACGCCCCGGTCCAGCATGCGCAGGCCTTCATGCTGCCTGCGCAGCGCGCCGAGGATGGCGCGGTGGCAACCTTGCGCGTCCGCCTCCTGCATGTGGCCGAAGTGGCCCGGCAGCACCACGGTGCTGTCGGGCAGGCCCAGCAGCCGTTGCAGCGAATGGTAGAGCAGGGGCGCCCAGGTCTCGGCATGGCCGCCCAGGTCGGGGCGGCCGATCGAGTGCATGAACAAGGTATCGCCGGTCAGCACATGGCGCTCGTCCGCCACCAGGTTGATCATGCCCAGGGTGTGGCCAGGCAGATGCAGCGTGCGCACGCTCGTCTCGCCCAGCTTGAAGCGCATGTTGCCCTGCAGGTAACGGAAGAAAAACGTCGCCGGCAGCAGGTCGTCGGGATGGATGCTGTCGTAGGGATGCAGCCAGTAATCCACCCCCGCCGCCTTCGCCAGCGCCACGCCGCCGCTGATGTGGTCGGCCTGCAGATGGGTGTCGAGCACGTGGGTAATGCGCCAGCCGCGTTCTGCCGCGATGCGGCTGTAGAGATCGATGTGGCGCGCGGCATCGACCACCATGGCTTCATTGCCGCCGGCCAGCATGTAGCTCAGGCAGCCCTTGGCCGGGCGGCTGATCTGCAGGATGGTGAGGCGCGGGTTCTCTTCCACCACCCGCATTTCGTAATGCTCGCCCCAGGCCGCCATCCCGCCCTCCAGATTCACGGCGTCAAAGCCCAGCCGCCGCAGCCCCTCGGCCACGTGGTTCGAGGTGTTGCCCTCGGCGCACACGGCCAGGATGGTTCCACTCTTGGGCAGCTTGCCCTTCAACTTTTCAGGAGCCGCGCGCGCCACCGCCGCGGCGATTTCCTCGTCCTCCGACTCCAGTTCCAGCAAATCGAAATAAGGCAGGTTCACCGTCGGGATCAGGTGCTTGCCCTCGATCCGCCAGACCTCGAATTCATCCCGGTTGCGCACGTCCAGGATGGTAAAGCGGTCGCCCTCGTCCAGCTTGCGGTGCAGTTCCGACGGGCTCCAGACAGGCATCTTGCGCGTCGTCATGATTCACCTCCGCATTCAAGAAGATTGATGCTGCTTTGACTTTAGTTCATTGGAATGGTGCGGGCAGAATGAGAGTGGTGGCAGTGGGGTTTTCGACTGCCTAACCAGGCAAAAATTTGTATTCTTGCGGTTGTGTTTCCATACGTTAATAAATGCACAGAAAACAAATCGAACCTGGATTAATTCCTCTCCAGTTCTCAACATAAAAAAGCCGTCCAACCGGGCGGATTTATTGTTTCTGGTGTCGGAACAACGATGCAGGCGCCGCCTTCTGGGCCGAGGCCGATGCACCAGTCGGCGGTCTTGATGACGTCAAGCTTGTGCTCGATCGCCACCACGCAGTTGCCCTGGTCGGTGAGGCGATGCAGAACTTCCGGCGGCAGATCGATGTCGGCACAGTGTGGCCCTTTGCAGCCCAAACACCGGGGGTGTTGATATAAGCGGATAATGCCGGGTTTCGCACTTTCTACAGAAGCCACGCCGCATGCAAAATGAAGTCAAGGAAAAGCCCCAGTACGCCATTGTGGCGTCGGTTCAATTGCCGGGGGTGAGCGATGTCGAATTCGAGGCGTCGCTGACCGAACTGCGCGAACTGGCCAAGACGCTGGGATTTACGGTTACCCGCGCATTCACGCAAAGGCGTTCCGGTTTCGACGCGACGGCGTATCTGGGCGTGGGCAAGCGGCAGGAGATTCGCCATTTTGTGATGGGTGACCCGGATGAGGAAACGGAGTCGGCCCCCGATTCGCAGAATCCTTTGCCTGGGCTTTCCACGACGGTCGAAGCGGAGGACGGGGAGGCCGTTCTGGTGTCGCCCCACCCGATTGACGCCATTTTCGTGGATCACGAGATCTCGCCGTCGCAGGCGCGCAACCTCGAAAACGAGGTCGGCTGCCAGGTGATGGATCGCACCATGGTCATTCTTGAGATTTTCCACCGCAATGCGCGCTCTCCCGCTGCGCGCGCGCAGGTGGAGATTGCGCGGTTGAGCTATCTGGCGCCGCGCCTGCGCGAGGCGGCGAAGCTCGCGGGGCCGCAAGGGCGGCAGCGCAGCGGCGTGGGCGGTCGCGGCGCGGGCGAGTCGCATACCGAACTGGACAAGCGCAAGATTCGCGACCGCATCGCCGAGCTGCAGCGGGAAATTGCCGCCATGGACGTGGAGCGCAAGACGCAGCGCGCACGGCGTCTCGGGCATCAGGGGCTCGCCAGCGTGGCGCTCGTCGGCTACACCAACGCGGGCAAGTCCACCTTGATGCGCGCGCTTACCGGCAGCGAGGTGCTGGTTGCCAACAAGCTCTTCGCGACGCTGGACACCACCGTGCGCACGCTTTACCCAGAGGGCGTTCCGCGCGTGCTGGTCAGCGACACGGTCGGCTTCATCAAGAACCTGCCACACGGCCTGGTCGCGTCGTTCAAGTCCACGCTCGAAGAGGCGCTGGATGCGTCGCTGCTGCTGCATGTCATCGATGCCGGCGATCCCGGCTTTGAACGCCAGATCGAAGCCACCGAACACGTGCTGAAGGAGATCGAAGCGCAGGACGTGCCGCGCCTGCGAATTTTCAACAAGATCGACCACGTCGGCGACGCGGCAGCGCAGGCCGAACGCGAAGCCGCGCTGCGCGCCGAGTACCCCGGTTGCATCGTGATGAGCGCGCGCCGCCCTGATGACGTTGCGATGCTGCACGATGCGATTCTGGCGTTTTTCCAGAAGGACCTGGACGAAGCCGAGCTTTTCCTGCCCTGGTCGGCACAGCAACTGCGCGGAGAAATATTCTCCCGCTGCAAGGTGCTGGAAGAACACGCCGACGAGGAAGGCGCGTTCTTCCGCGTCCGCGCCGAACGGGGGACTCTGGATAGCCTGCGTGAGCAGTTGGGCCAGGCACATTGAAGGCAGGGCAGGATTGGGGGGCACGAACTGAAGGGGCAAGGCTCGGATGGGTTTTCTCCAGATGCAGCAAACAAGAAGCCACCCGGACAGGTGGCTTTTTTTTGTTTGCTGGGTCGTCAGGCCCTGGATGGCTTGCGATGACGGACTTCTATTTCCTGCTGCGAAACATCGGCGCCAGGTAGCGCCCGGTGTGGCTGGCCGGGTTGGCGGCCACGTCTTCCGGGGTGCCGGTGGCGATGATTTCGCCGCCGCCGCCGCCGCCTTCTGGGCCGAGATCGATGAGCCAGTCGGCGGTCTTGATGACGTCGAGGTTGTGCTCGATCACCACCACGCTGTTGCCCTGGTCGGTGAGGCGATGCAGCACTTTCAGCAGCAGTTCGATGTCGGCGAAATGCAGGCCGGTGGTGGGTTCGTCGAGGATGTACAGTGTGCGGCCGGTGTCGCGCTTGCTCAATTCCAGCGACAGCTTGACGCGCTGCGCTTCGCCGCCCGAGAGTGTGGTGGCGGACTGGCCGAGCTGCACGTAGCCCAGGCCGACATCCATCAGGGTCTGCAGCTTCTTGGCCACGACCGGCACGGCGGCGAAGAACGCCAGGCCTTCTTCCACGGTGAAGTTGAGCACGTCGTGGATGGTCTTGCCCTTGTACTGGATTTCCAGGGTCTCGCGGTTGTAGCGCAGGCCGTGGCAGACGTCGCAGGGCACGTAGATGTCGGGCAGGAAGTGCATTTCCACCTTGATCACGCCGTCGCCCTGGCAGGCCTCGCAGCGCCCGCCCTTGACGTTGAAGGAGAAGCGCCCCGGCCCGTAGCCGCGGGTACGCGATTCCGGCACGCCGGCAAACAATTCACGTATCGGTGTGAACAGGCCGGTATAGGTGGCCGGGTTGGAGCGCGGCGTGCGGCCGATGGGCGACTGGTCGACGTTGATGACCTTGTCGAAGAATTCCAGGCCTTCGATGTCGGTGTAGGGCGCGGGCTCCTCGGTGGAGCCGTAGAGGTGGCGCGCCACCGCGTTGTAGAGGGTGTCGTTGATGAGCGTGGACTTGCCCGAACCGGACACGCCGGTGACGCACACGAACAGGCCCAAGGGCAAGGAAAGGCTGACGTTCTTGAGGTTGTTGCCGGTGGCGCCGTTCAGCAGCAGTTGTCTATCGGGGTCCGCCTTGCGGCGCTTTTTCGGCACCGCGACTTCCTTCTTGCCGGAAAGATACTTGCCGGTGAGCGAGGCCGGGTTCTCCTGCACCTCGAGCGGGGTGCCGTAGGCCACCACTTCGCCGCCGTGCTCGCCCGCGCCGGGGCCCATGTCGACCACATAGTCGGCGCTGCGGATGGCGTCCTCGTCGTGCTCCACCACCAGCACGGAATTGCCGAGGTCGCGCAGGTGCTTCAAGGTGTCGAGCAGGCGGTCGTTGTCGCGCTGGTGCAGGCCGATGGAAGGTTCGTCCAGCACGTACATGACGCCGGTGAGGCCGGAGCCGATCTGCGAAGCCAATCTGATTCGTTGCGCTTCGCCGCCCGACAGGGTGTCGGCGGAGCGGTTGAGCGACAGATAATCCAGGCCAACGTTGACCAGGAAGCCGAGGCGCGCGTTGATTTCCTTGACGATGCGTTCCGCCACCTGGGCGCGATGGCCGGTCAGCGCCAGGCTGTCGAAAAAGGCGCGCGCGTTTTTCAGCGGCCAGCCGCTGATTGCGTGCAGGGTTTCGCCGCCGATGAACACGTTGCGCGCTTCTTTTCTCAACCTCGAGCCTTCGCATTCCGGGCAGGGGCGGGTGTTGAGGTACTTCGCCAGTTCCTCGCGCACCGCCAGCGAATCGGTTTCCTTGTAGCGCCGCTCCATGTTCTTCACGATGCCTTCGAACGCATGCTTGCGCGTGGTGAAGCCGCCTTTTTCGCCCAAGTGCTTGAAGGCGATGGCTTCCTTGCCGGAGCCGTGCAGGATGACGTCCTGCACCCGCTCGGGCAGGTCCTCGAAAGCCTTGTCGAGGTCGAAGCCGTAGTGCAGGGCCAGGCTTTGCAGCATCTGGTAATAGAAATGGTTGCGCCGGTCCCAGCCCTTGATTGCGCCGGCGGCCAGCGACAGGTGCGGGAAGGACACCACGCGCGCGGGGTCGAAGAAGGTCACCGCGCCCAGGCCGTCGCAGCCGGTACAGGCGCCCATGGGGTTGTTGAAGGAAAATAATCTGGGTTCCAGCTCGGGCAGGGCGTAGTCGCATACCGGGCAGGAAAACCTGGCCGAGAACAGGTGCTCGCGGCCAGAGTCCATTTCCACCGCCAGCGCGCGGCCGTCGGCGTGGCGCAGGGCGGTCTCGAAGGATTCGGCCAGGCGCTGTTTGGCATCGGCGCGCACCTTGAGGCGGTCCACCACCACTTCGATGGTGTGCTTCTTGTTCTTGTCGAGCTTGGGCACTTCGCCGATCTCGAACACCTTGCCGTCGACACGCACGCGCACGAAGCCCTGCGCCTGCAGTTCGGCAAACAGATCAAGATTTTCGCCCTTGCGCCCCACCAGCAGCGGGGCCAGGATCATGAGCTTGGTGTCTTCCGGCAGTGCCAGCACCTGGTCCACCATCTGCGATACGGTCTGCGCGGCCAGGGGGATTTCGTGTTCCGGGCAGCGCGGCTCGCCGGCGCGCGCGAACAGCAGGCGCAGGTAATCGTGGATTTCGGTGACGGTGCCCACGGTGGAACGCGGGTTGTGGCTGGTGGCCTTCTGCTCGATGGAAATGGCCGGGGACAGGCCTTCGATCAGGTCGACGTCGGGCTTCTCCATCATCTGCAGGAACTGGCGGGCGTAGGCCGACAACGATTCCACGTAGCGGCGCTGGCCCTCGGCGTAGAGGGTGTCGAAGGCGAGCGAGGACTTGCCTGACCCCGACAGCCCGGTGATGACCACCAGGCGGTTTCTCGGGATGTCGAGGCTGATGTTCTTGAGGTTGTGGGTGCGGGCGCCCCGCACGCGGATGTATTCCATTTGGACGGCTTTCGACGGCTAAAGCTGCTTGGGCAACCTGTTAATATACGGCATTTCGCAGTCGAACTCTCCCTTGGAAATCCCCGACCAACTCACATCCGCAGAAAAGCGCGCCAGCATTGGCCTGGCCTCGATTTTCGGCCTGCGCATGCTGGGCATGTTCCTGATCCTGCCGGTGTTCGCGCTCTATGCCCCCACCCTGCCCGGCGGCGACGACCACTTCATGGTCGGCATGGCGCTCGGCGCCTACGGCCTGACACAGGGCCTCTTGCAGCTGCCCTTCGGCATGCTGTCCGATCGCATCGGCCGCAAGAAAGTGATCGTGGCCGGTCTGCTGATCTTTGCCCTGGGCAGTTTCGTCGCCGCCTTCGCCACCAGCATCTACTGGGTGGTCGTCGGCCGCGTGATCCAGGGCGCGGGCGCGATTTCCGCCGCGGTGACCGCCCTGCTGGCCGACCTCACCCGCGAAGAGCACCGTACCAAGGCCATGGCCGTGATCGGCATGAGCATCGGCCTCACCTTTGCGCTGTCGCTGGTGTTCGGCCCGCTGCTTGACCGTGCCATCGGCGTGCCGGGCATCTTCGCGCTGACCGGGGTGCTGTCGCTGCTGGCGATCTGGGTGGTGAAGGCCTACGTGCCCGACCCGGCGAGGACGCACTTTCACGGCGATGCCGAAGCCAGTCCCGCGCGCCTCAAGGATGTGCTGAAAGACCCCCAGTTGTTGCGCCTGGATTTCGGCATTTTCGCCCTGCACGCGGCGCAGATGGCCATGTTCGTGGCGGTGCCGGTGATGCTGGTGAAAGGCGCGGGCCTGACGCCGGACCATCACTGGTGGGTATACCTGTCGGTGCTGCTGCTGTCCTTCGTTTTCATGATCCCCGCCGTCATCCTGGGCGAAAAACGCGACAAGCTGAAGCCGGTGTTCGTCGGCGCGGTTGCGCTGATGCTGGTTGCACAACTCAGCCTGATGGTCGTGCAGCCCTCTTTGTGGGGGCTGGGCGCGGCGCTGCTCGCGTATTTCGTGGCGTTCAACGTCCTGGAAGCCAGCCTGCCCTCGCTGATTTCCCGGCTGGCCCCGGCGAGTGCCAAAGGAACGGCGATGGGGGTTTACAATACGGCACAGTCGCTGGGCTTGTTCGTCGGCGGTGCCCTGGGCGGCTGGCTGGCGCAGCACTACGGTTTCGGCGCGCTGTTCGCCTTTTGCATGGCGCTGATGACGGTCTGGCTGCTGCTGGCGCTGGGCATGCGCCCGCCGCCTGCGGTGCGCACCCGCATGTTCCGGGTGGAAGGGCTGGACGAGGTGCGAGCGGCCGCGCTGAAAAGCAGGCTGGCTGCGTTGGCAGGTGTAAGGGAAGTGGCGGTCATGGCCGACGAAGGCATGGCCGTGCTCAAAGTGGCGAAAAGCGGTTGGGACGAAACTGCCGCCATGCAACTGATCAAAGGGGAATAAGAGCCTATTTCAGTAAGTTTTATGCCCCGCGCTGAGGCGCTGCGGGGTGCAGTGCTAGGCGCGCGACGCGCCATTTGGTCATCCAAACAAGCGGCGCGCAACGACGCAATGCGCCCCGCAGCGCCTCAGCCCTCCGGGTTGCGCCCAAAAAGCGCGTCTGCTTTGTCGCTCGGCTCGCCAATGGTTTACCATTGGCTTCCCCTCGCTTCGCGCATCCATCGCTTTTTGGGCGCAACGCGGGGCATAAAACTTACTGAAATAGGCTCTAAAATGGCATCGGTCAACAAAGTCATACTCATCGGCAATCTCGGGCGCGACCCCGAAGTACGCTACATGCCCTCGGGCGACGCGCTGGCGACGCTGAATCTCGCCACTACCGATACCTGGAAGGACAAGAGCGGCGAGAAGCAGGAACGCACCGAATGGCATCGCGTGTCGATGTTCGGCAGGCTGGCCGAAATTGCCGGCGAGTATCTGAAAAAAGGCTCGCAGGTATACATCGAAGGCCGCATCCAGACCCGCAAGTACACCGACAAGGACGGCGTGGAGAAATATTCGACCGAGATTGTCGCCAACGAGATGAAGATGCTCGGCGGCCGCGGCGGCGCTGGCATGAGCGGCGGCACCGCCGACATGGACAGCGCACCGCGCGCGCCCAGCCGGCAGGCAGCCTCGGGCGGCGCTTCGTCCGCACCGGCCAGGGCGCCGGCGGGCGGTTCCTTCGACGACCTCGAAGACGACATCCCGTTCTGACGGCCCGCCACTCCACTAATAAAAATGAAATTGCGGAGATTGGGGTGGGCAGTGGCAGCACTGGCCTTGCCGGCGCATGCCGCTACGCTGACGGAAATCGATTTTCTCGGTGACTTGCCAGTGGTGCTGTCGGCGTCGCGCCTCGCGCAGCCGCTGGCACGGGCGCCGGCGGCGGTGACCGTCATCGACCGGGAGATGATCCGCGCTTCCGGCTTTCACGACCTCCCCGACCTGCTGCGCCTGGTGCCCGGATTCAACGTGGCCTATACCCGCGACAATACTTGGGGCGTGGGTTACCACGGCATGGGCGACGCGTTTTCGCGCCGCATGCAGGTGCTGATCGACGGCCGTTCGGTCTATCAGCCCGCCTTCGGCCAGACCCCCTGGGCCTATCTGCCGCTGGCCGTCGAAGACATCGAGCGCATCGAGGTGGTGCGCGGACCCAACGCCGCCGCCTACGGCGCCAATGCCTTCTTCGGTGTGATCAACATCATCACCAGGGACCCGTCGCAGACGCAGGGCGGACACGTTTCCGCGCAGGCAGGCGAGCAGGGCAATGGCGGCATCATGGCCCGCTACGGCGCAAGCAATGGCGATTTCCGCTTTCGGCTGTCGCTGTCCGAGCAGCGCCGCGACCGCTTCGACGCCCAGGCCGAGGAAACCGCCACGCGCCACGTCGATTTCAGGGGCGACTACCGTCTTTCCGATAGCGATGAGTTGGTCGTCAATCTCGCGGCCAGCCGCGGCGACTGGCGCCAGGGCCGGTCTGGCGATCCCTTCGAGCCAATACGCGGTCTCGACGTCGGCAGCGAGCACGTTCAGCTGCAATTCAGGCGCGTGGTCGACCAAGCCACGGAATGGTCGCTGCAGTTCTATCACATTCGCAGCTTCATCGACGACGGCTTCACCGTGAGGGATTACCCCTTGATTCCCGGCCCGCCGCCGGACTTGTTCGTCGATGTTTCCGCCGATCTTGCGCAGACCCAGTGGCGCGAGGATGTCGAGTTCCAGATGATCATGGGCATGAATCCGGCCACCCGCCTGGTCTGGGGTGCGGAGGCCCGCTGGGAAGGGGTCGAGGCACCGGGTTTTTTCAGCGGGGATGACAGCCATAGCGGCGCCCTGTACCGGCTGTTCGGCAACATCGAGTGGATGCTGACCGAAAACTGGATCGTCAATGGCGGGATCATGGCCGAACACCACTATTACACCGGCCTCGATTTCTCGCCGCGCCTGGCGGTGAACTACGCTTGGTCGCCGGATCATGCCTTGCGGGCATCGGTCGGCCTGGCTTACCGCTCGCCGACTTTCTTCGAAGCGGACGGTGACGTGCGCTTTTTCACCAGCACGGGCATGTTCCTGACCCAACGCTTCGCCCCGAACAAAAGCCTGCAACCGGAAAAAATCCTTTCCCGCGAAATCGGCTACGTTGGCCACGTGCGTCCGCTGGACCTGCGCATCGACGCACGGCTGTTCAATGACAGGGTGAGCAGGATTGTCGGCAACGAGGATATCGATCCTGGCACAGGCGAAACCTTCCAGGCGGACAACATGAACCACGCCGACATTCGCGGAGCCGATGTGCAGCTGCGCTGGCAGCCGCACCGGGATGTCGATTTGATCCTGAATTACGCGCGCGTGATGATCGATTCAAACGAAGCCGACATCGAGCAATCCGCTCCCCGGAACAACTTCTCCGCACTGGGCATCTGGCGGCCGGCCGCCGGCTGGGAGGCCAGCGCAGGCGTCTATCGGGTGGGATATATGAAGTGGCTCGACGACGGCGATGAGACGGAGGCGTTCACCCGTGTCGATGTGCGTTTGGCGCGGCGCTGGAACTGGCAGGGGCATGAGATGGAGCTCACGCTGGTCGGACAGAATCTGGGGGGCGAGCGCTATGCCGAATTCCGCCCCAATAACCAGTTCGATACACGTGCCTATGCGGGACTGGCTGTTGATTGGTAGGATAAGCCAGAGGAGAGGGGGGAGGCCCCTCTCGATGACAAGGGATGGCCCCTTTGCCGGGCCCCTGAACATGACAGGCGACAGATAATGGAAATGCGGGGGGCTCTGGCATGCATGTACGCGCTGACTTTGCCCGCGCATGCCGCCACACTGACGGAAACCGATTTCCTCGATGAACTGCCGGTGGTGCTGACCGTCTCCAAGATGGCGCAGCCCCTGCAGGACAGCCCCTCTTCGGTGACCGTCATCGACCAGGACATGATCCGCGCCTCGGGTTACCAGGACATCCCAGACCTCTTGCGCCTGGTGCCGGGATTTTCCGTGGCCTATACCCGCGACAATACTTTCGCAGTCGGCTATCACGGCTTCGCCGATGCCTATTCGCGGCGCTTCCAGGTGCTGGTGGACGGGCGCTCCATTTACATGCCGCACTATGGCGAAGTGGGCTGGAGCACCCTGCCGCTGGCGATCGAGGACGTCGAGCGCATCGAAGTGGTGCGCGGCCCCAATGCCGCGGTGTACGGCGCCAACGCCTTTTTCGCCATCATCAACGTCGTTTCCAAGGACCCTTCGCAGACCCGCGGCAAGCTCGCGAGCGCGCTTGCGGGCGAGCAGAACATGGCGGGAGCGGTGTTGAGGTACGGCGGCGGGGAGGGCGACCTGCGCTACCGGCTGACGCTTTCCAGCCAGCATCGCGACCGTTTCGAGAAAACCTACTATGACCGCTCCAATGACAGGCACACGGATTATTACGAGCGCAGCTATACGCGCTTCCTGAACGGCCGTTGGGACTACCAGTTGTCGAACACGGACGAGCTTTCCGCCCAGGTCGGCCTGACGGGCGGGAACTGGAATGCGGGGAGCGAGCGACACACGGAGGAAAGCCGCACTTCCGAACCCTTGGGCGGCTTTGCGCAAGTTCGGTTCGCGCGCGCAGCGAGCGCGGACGAGGAATGGAGCGTCCAGTTCAGCCACAGCTATAACGACAACGGACAGGACGACTTCGTCGCGCCGTTCGTGTCGAAGAATTATTCGACGGATATTTTCGTACATCCCGATCTCAGGCAGTGGCGCACCCAGCTGGATTTCTCCTCGACGCACAGGCTAAGCCCGCACCTGCGCCTGGCATGGGGCGGCGAACTGCGCCACGAGGCGGTGCAGGGGCTGGGCGTTTACGACACGCGCGGCAGGCAGGATGGCGTGTTGGCCAGCCTGTTCGCCCATGCCGAATGGCAGGCCGGCGCGGACTGGCTGGTGCAGGGCGGCGCGCAGATCGGCCACCATTATTTCACCGGGTTCGAGGTTTCGCCGCGCCTGGCGGTGAGCTACCGGCTCAACCCGCGGCATACCCTGCGCTGGGCGGTCTCGCGCGCCACGCGCGCGCCGACTTTCTACGAGCAGGACGGCAATCACGGCTTCCGCAATCTTGCGGGCGAGATGGTCGACCAGTACGTGATCCCATCGGACGGCCTGGATCCGGAAATCAACACTTCGGTGGAGATGGGCTACCTGGGGCAATGGCCGGAATGGGGCGGACAGCTCGACGTGAGGCTGTACCGCGACCATGTCACCGATTACATCGGGCAAACCAGCTACCGCGAGCTGCGCACATTCGGCGCGGGAGAGTCCTATAACGACAAGTATTTCCAGTACGTCAACGGCGGCACGCTGGACGTGACCGGCCTGGATGCGCAACTGGTGTGGAAGCCGCACCGCGATTTTTCGCTGCATCTGGCCCAGTCGTTCGCCCATGTCGACGCCAGCCATGACACCGCTGACGACGACATGCCCGAGTCCGCCCCCGACTGGATCACCAGCGTGCTGGCCAACTGGCGCATCGGTGCCGGCTTCAGCCTTTCCGCCGCCGTCTACCATAGCGACCGCATGATGTGGCTGACCGAGGGCGACCTCACCCAGAGCTACACCCGCGCCGATTTCCGTTTGGCGAAGCAGTTCAAGCTGAATGGCGTGGAGGCGGAATGGGCGTTGGGGGTGCAGAACCTCGGCGAGGATTACGCCGAATTCCGCCGCGAGAACGTCTTCGGCCGCCGCGCCTATGGCAGCCTGCGCTTCGCCTGGTAGGGGCTGCCGCCGCGTACGTATAAGCTGCTGCTTATAAACGGATTTTTGGTGTAAAATCGGCGGCAATCTAACTGTTTCAGGAGTAAATCATGCCGATTTATGCCTATGCCTGTTCCGCCTGCGGCCATGCCGAGGACGTGATGCAGAAAATGTCGGACGCGCCGCTGACCGCCTGTCCAAAATGCGGAGCGGAAAGCTTCGCCAAACAGGTCACGGCCGCCGGCTTTGCCCTCAAGGGCAGCGGCTGGTACGCCACCGACTTCAAGGGCGGCTCCAGGCCTGCCGAGAAGAAGGAAGAGACCCCGGCGCCCGCCTGCGGCAGCGGCGGTTGCGGCGCCTGTTCGTGACCCGGTGCTTGGGCAGGCAAGGGGCGCGGTTACCGCGCCCTGATTTTTTGAACAAGGAGGACAAGAGGACGGGAGTGCGGCGATGTGTAAACGACTCACGCCTGAAAGTGGTTTTCCTCTCGTCCTCCTGTCCTCTTTGTAAATAAAGCCTTGCGAGACTTTCATTTTCCGCCGCCCGGCCGTGGACTGAAACAAACATGAAACGCTATTTCATCACCGGCCTGCTGATCTGGGTGCCGCTGGGCATCACCCTGTGGGTGCTGGACCTGCTCATCGGCACCATGGATCAAAGCCTGCAACTGCTGCCGGAAAGCTGGCTGCCGCAGGCCTGGCTCGGCTTCCGCGTGCCGGGCCTGGGGGTGATCCTCACCCTGCTGGTGATCTTCGTCACCGGCCTGGCCGCGGCCAACATCATCGGCCAGCGCCTGGTGGATTTCTGGGAAAGCTTCCTGCTGCGCATCCCGGTGGTGAACACCATCTACAACAGCGTGAAGCAGGTTTCCGACACCCTGCTGGCCAGCGACGGCCATGCGTTCAGGAAAGTGCTGCTGGTGCGCTACCCGCATCCCGAGGCCTGGTCGATTGCCTTCCAGACCAAGCTGCCGGACACGGTGACTGACAAGCTGATGGAAGAGCATGTGGCGGTGTTCATCCCCACGGCGCCCAGCCCGGTCAACGGCTTTTACTTCTTCGTCAGAAAGAGCGAGACCATCGAGCTCGGCATGAGCGTTGACATGGCCCTGAAAATCATCGTGTCCATGGGCGTGGCAAGCGAGAACAGCGCCGCCAGGGCGGACAAACTGCGCTCGCGCTATGCCGGCAATCAATGAGCACAAACAAGCAATTACCGAGACAAACAACATCATGATGCGTACCCATACCTGCGGCGAAGTGAATGCCGCGCACATCGGCCAAACAGTGACCTTCTGCGGCTGGGCGCACCGCCGCCGCGACCACGGCGGGGTGATCTTCATCGACCTGCGCGATAGATATGGCCTGGTGCAGATCGTGTGCGATCCCGACATGGGCGAGGACTTCAGGCATGCGGAAGGCGTGCGCAACGAGTTCGTGCTGCGCATCACCGGCAACGTGCGCGCCCGCCCCGAGGGTACGGCCAACCCCAACATGTCTACCGGCGAAATCGAGGTGCTGGCGAAAAAGATCGAAGTGCTGAATGCTGCTGCCACCCCGCCCTTCCTCATCGACGATGACAACATCAACGAGAACACGCGCCTCACCTACCGCTACCTCGACCTGCGCCGCGAACCGATGCAGAAGAACATGGCGCTCAGATACCGCATGGCCAAGGTGATGCGCGACTACCTCGATCACCAGGCGTTCATGGAAGTGGAAACGCCCATGCTGACGCGTTCCACGCCGGAAGGCGCGCGCGACTACCTGGTGCCCTCGCGCGT
>DISR01000077.1 GCA_002421825.1 Thiobacillus sp. UBA6205
CCATTCCGGCGAATAATCGTTCGTGAGCAAAGAAACCGTCGTCCTCGTGCACGGCCTGTGGATGAAGGGCCTGGAGTTGCTGCCCCTGGCCTGGTCGCTCAGGCGGGCGGGGTACGAAGTGCGTTTTTTCCGCTATTTCACCCGCCATCCGCTTGCCCCCAGCGCAGCCCGCCTGCGCGAACAACTGGGCGAGCCGGGTCCGGCGCCGATCCATCTGCTGGGGCACAGCCTGGGCGGCCTCTTGCTGTGCCATCTGGCCGCGCAGGGCGGGCTGCCTGAAAACGGCCGCGTGCTGCTGCTGGGCACGCCCTTGGCGCCCAGCCATGCCGCCCGGGTCTTCGGGCGCCGGCGCCTGGGCAGGTGGATGCTGGGGCCGCACACCCTCGAGGCCCTGCTCGGAGAACGCCCGCCCTGGCCCGCCAATCGGCCGCTGGGCGTGATTGCGGGCGAGCGCGGCATCGGCATGGGTACGCTGGTGGCGCGCAGCCTGCCGCGGCCGCATGACGGTTCGGTGTGCGTGGCGGAAACGCGGACGCGCGAAGTGACGCAGCACCTGGTCGTGCTGC
This sequence comes from Thiobacillus sp. UBA6205, assembly GCA_002421825.1. Taxonomy (GTDB): domain Bacteria; phylum Pseudomonadota; class Gammaproteobacteria; order Burkholderiales; family Thiobacillaceae; genus UBA6918. The sequence goes on from DISR01000077.1 coordinate 567, forward strand.
ACAGCCATTTCGGCATGCTGTGGGCGCGCGATGTGCGCGACCAGGTTTTGCATTATTTGCGCACGGGAAGGTTCGAACCCCGGCAGGAATGAACGCCGTCCCGGAAAAACAAAACGCCCCATGCGGGGCGTTTGCGTTTTTGGAAGCGGGAACGCTCAGGCGGCCTGCATGGGAATGTTGTTGCGCGTGCCGTTGATGCGGTTTTCCGGGTTCACGTACACCAGGTTGGGTGCGTAGCGCGCAAGTTCCAGTTCGCTGTATTGCGCGTAGGTGGCGATGATGACGATGTCGCCGGGCTCGGCCTTGTGCGCGGCGGCGCCGTTCACGGAAATGATGCCGGAATTGCGCTCGGCGCGGATGGCATAAGTGGTGAAGCGCTCGCCGTTGCTGACGTTGTAGATCTGGATCTGCTCGTACTCGCGGATGTCGGCGGCTTCGAGCAGCGCCTCGTCGATGGCGCAGGAGCCTTCGTAATGCAGCTCCGAATGCGTGACGTGCGCGCGGTGGAGCTTGGATTTGAGCATGGTTCGGGTCATAACGGCTCTCCCGATGAATCTATAAAGCTGGATTATAAGGGATTGTGCATAAAACCCACTAGCCGGGGAAATGCGGGAAGTGAAAGGGGAAGAGGCGCTTCGCGAGTGAAGGGAGAAGGGTGAAGGGGGATGCCCACCCGGCGCTTCGCGCCACCCTCCCTGCCGGGAGGGTTTACCCTTCTCCCTTCCCCCTTCCCCCTTCACTGTCGACATTGTCGATCAGCCGGGTCTTGCCCAGCCAGGCCGCGCCCAGCACCACGAAATCGGTGTCGTTCTCGGATGGCAATGAAAGGTCGGGGCGGCGGATGCTGAGATAATCCACTTTCCAGCCGTGCTGGTAGAGCGCATCCAGCGCCTGCACTTCCAGTTCCTCGAAATCGCGCCGGCCCAGGGCCAGGGCCTCGGCGACCTGCTTCAAATTCTGGTGCAGGCGAGGCGCTTCCTGCCGTTCGGCGTCCGTGAGGTAGCCATTGCGCGAAGACAGCGCGAGGCCGTCTGCCGCGCGCACGGTTTCGCCAGCCTCGATGCGAATGGGCAGGTTCAGTTGTTCGGTCATGCCGCGGATCAGCGTGAGCTGCTGATAGTCCTTCTTGCCGAACAGCGCCATGCGCGGCTCGACCAGGTTGAACAGCTTCAGCACCACGGTGAGCATGCCGTGAAAGTGTCCGGGGCGGAATTTGCCGCACAACTCGCTGGCCAGTTCGGGCGGCTCGACGAAATAGGCCTGCGGTTGCGGATACATGTCCTCGAGCGCAGGGGCGAACACGGCGGCACAGCCGGCCGTTTGCAGTTTTTCGCAATCGGCCTCGAAAGTGCGCGGGTAGCGCTCGAAATCCTCGTCCGCGCCGAACTGCAGCGGGTTCACGAATATGCTGGCGACCACCGGCAGGCCGGAAAGGCGCGCCTGCTCCACCAGCGAGAGGTGGCCTTCGTGCAGGTTGCCCATGGTCGGCACGAAGGCGCACTTGGGGTGCGCGGCTTTCCAGAGCGCAAGCTCGGCCGAACTTTTCAGGATTTGCATCAGAAGCTGTGCTCGGCGCCGGGGAAGGCGCCTGATTTCACTGCCTGCACGTAGGCAATGAACGCAGCGGCTACGCTGCCCGCGCCATCCATGAAGTTCTTCGAAAACCTGGGCGCATGCGGGTACAGGCCCAGCATGTCGTACATCACCAGCACCTGGCCGCCGCAGTCGATGCCGGCGCCGATGCCGATGGTGGGGATGGCGATGGTGCGCGTGAGTTCGCCGGCAAGCGCGGCGGGGATCGCTTCCAGCACCACCAGGCCGGCGCCTGCCGCTTCGATGGCCCTGGCGTCTGCGAGCAGTTGTTTCGCGGCGGCATCCTCGCGCCCCTGCACCCGGTAGCCGCCCAGCTGGTTGACCGACTGTGGCAACAGGCCGAGATGCGCGCAAACCGGAATGCCGCGGCTGGTGAGAAAGGCGATGGTTTCCGCCATCACCGCGCCGCCTTCCAGCTTGACCATGTGCGCACCGGCGGCCATGAGCCTGGCGGCCGAGGCATAGGCCTGCTGCGGGCTTTGCTGGTAGGTGGCGAAGGGCAGGTCGGCCACGATGAAGGCGCGCTTCACGCCGCGCGCCACGCAGCGGGTGTGGTAGCACATCTCCGACAGCTTCACCGGCAGCGTCGAAGCATGGCCCTGCACCACCATGCCGAGCGAGTCGCCGACCAGCACGATGTCCACGCCGGCTTCGTCCATCAGCCGCGCGAAGCTGGCGTCGTAGGCGGTAAGCACGGCGATCTTCTCGCCGCGCTCGCGCATGGCTTTCAGGGTGGAGAGGGTGACGGGCTTCTGCGATTCGCTCATACAAAAATCTTGAACAAGGAGGACAAGAGGACAGGAGGGAAAGCCTCTTTGCGCATTATTGTCTCTTGCATTCCTCTTGTCCTCCTGTCCTCTTTGCTCAAGAAATTATGCCGCGCGCGAGAAGAATTCGCGCGGGCCGCGCATCTTGTCCATGCGTTCCAGCAGCAGCTCGAAATCGCCCGCGCTGCTCACGAAATTGAGGTTCTCGCTGTTGACCATGAGAACCGGGGCGGCGTCGTAATGGTGGAAGAACTCGCTGTAGGTGGAGGCGAGGCGGTCGAGATAGTCGCCGCTCATGCCCTGTTCGTAGTCGATGCCGCGGCGCTTCACGCGCTCGCGCAGCTTGTCTAGAGGCGCCTGCAGGTAGATCACCAGGTCGGGCGCCGGCGCCTGCAGGGCGAGGTCGTCGTACACCTTGCGATACAGCACGTATTCGTCGCTGTCGAGGTTGAGCCTGGCAAACAGGCGGTCCTTGTCGAGCAGGAAGTCGGCCACGATGCTGTGGCGGAACAGGTCGCCCTGCGCGAGCTGGCTCAACTGGCGCGCGCGGTCGAACAGGAAATGCAGCTGGGTGGCCAGGGCGTACCTTTTCGGATCCTGGTAGAAACGCGGCAGGAAAGGGTTGTCGGCGGCGTTTTCCAGCAGCAGTTCGGCCTGCAGGTGCTCGCTCAACCGGCGCGCCAGACTGGTCTTGCCCACACCGATGGGGCCTTCGACCACGATGTGCCGATAACGCGGCCGCGGCATTACAGGACTCCAGTCGCCACTTTCAGCGGCGGCTCGTAACGGCGCACCGACTGCTCCCCGACGAGCGCGAGCAGCAGGTCGGCGCGGCCGTGGCCGGGAATGACAAGGCCAGGCGCGATTTCCAGCAGCGGCCGCAGCACGAAGGCGCGTTCGTGCATGCGCGGATGCGGCAGGGTGAGGTTGTCCTCGTGGAAATGCGCGTCGCCATACAGCAGCAGGTCGAGGTCGAGCGTGCGCGGCGCGTTGCGGAAAGTGCGGTTGCGGCCATGGTGGTGCTCGATGCCGAGCATGGCATCGAGCAGGGCGCGCGGCGACAGCCGGGTTTCCAGCGCGGCGACGGCATTGATGAAATCGGGCTGCTCGGCATAGCCCACCGGTGCCGAGGCGTAGAGCGAAGAGCGCGCGCTCAGCCGGCTTTCAGGCAGGCGTGCGAGTTCGTCCATGGCCAGCTCGACCTGCGCCGCAGGGTCGTCGAGATTGGCGCCGAGGCCGATGTAGGCAGTGACCATCATGTGCTTGTCACTTCAGCGGCAGGCGCAGATTTCGGCTTGCGCCGGCGTTTGCGTTTCGGTTTTTGAGCCGTGTCGGCAAGCAGCATGGATTTGCGCGTGTCCTCGTCGGCGTCCTGGAACTCGGTCCACCAGTCGCCCAGTTCCTGTTCCACTTCGCCGCTTTCGGCGCGGATCAGCAGGAAATCATAGCCTGCGCGGAAGCGCGGATGCTCCAGCAGGCGGAAGGGGCGCGAGCCGGCGCGCTGTTCGAAGCGCGGCTGCAGCGCCCAGATCTCCTTGATCATGCCGTCGAGCTTGCGCGGGATGGCGAGCAGCTCGCGCTGCGCTTCCAGCACCTCGTCCATGGCGATGAACAGCGCAGGGATGGGCTTCTCGCCTTCGGCCTCGATTTCCTTCCACTGCCGCAGCACCCGCGGCCACAGCAGGCAGGCGAACAGGAAGCCGGGCGAGGCCGGCTTGTCCGCGTGGATGCGCTCGTCGGTGTTCTTCAGGCCGGCCTCGATGAAGCGCTTGCCCTGGGGGTCGTCGAGGATGGTGTCGAGCAGCGGCAGCATGCCGTGGTGCAGGCCTTCGGCACGCAGCTGGTGCACGCCGCGCAGGGCATGGCCCGACATCAGCAGCTTGACTGCCTCGTCGAAAATGCGCGCGCGCGGCACGTTGTCGAGCAGGCCGGCCAGCTCTGCCACCGGCTTGCGCGTGGCGGGATCGATGTGGAAGTCCAGCTTGGCGGCGAAGCGTGCGGCGCGCAGCATGCGTACGGGATCCTCGCGGTAACGGGCTGCAGGGTTGCCGATCATGCGCAGGATTTTTTTCCTGCAGTCGGCGACGCCGTTGAAATAGTCGTGGATCTCCTCGCGCAGCGGGTCGTAATACAGCGCATTGACCGTGAAGTCGCGCCGTGCGGCGTCCTCGGCCTGGCTGCCGAAGATGTTGTCTTCCAGGATGCGGCCGGATTCGTCGGTTGGGCGCTCGTCCTCGTCCTCGCCGGAGAGGTTGCCGCCGGCGCGGAAGGTGGTGACCTCGATGGTGTCGCGCCCGCACATGACGTGCACGATGCGAAAGCGGCGGCCGATGATGCGCGAGCGGCGGAACAGGCGGCGCACTTCCTCGGGCGTGGCGTCGGTGGCCACGTCGAAATCCTTGGGCCGCTTGTCCAGCAGCAGGTCGCGCACCGCACCGCCGACGACGAAGGCCTTGAAGCCATGGTCGGCAAGCGTCTCGCAGGTCCTGAGCGCGCAGGCATCGATGCTGTCGCGTTTGATGCCGTGTTTGGCGCGCGGCAGGATTAACGGCTCGCTTGCAGGCCTGCCTGTCGCAGGCTTGCCGGAATTGCCAAGTACGCGCTGGATGAAACGACGGATCATTGAGTGTCGGGGAGAAAAGAACGGCTGAATTATATCAGCCGGCCCCCGGGGGACGCTGGAAGCGAAGCCTGTTTGCAGGTGTAGTGAAGGGGATTTTGTCGTGAAGGGGGAAGGGAGAAGGGGGATGCCCACCCGGCGCTTCGCGCCACCCTCCCTGCCGGGAGGGTTTACCCTTCCCCCTTGAGCGCCGCAGGCGCGGTCCCTTCCCCCTTCACTTACTTTCGCAGGCTGATAACCGGCCAGCCGTTCAGCCTGGCATGCGCTTCCAGGGTGTCGTCCGGGTCTACCGCCACCGGGTGCGTGACCCTGGACAGGAGCGGCAGGTCGTTCAGCGAATCGCTGTAGAACCAGCTTTCCGTCACGTCTTCCCATAGCAGGCCCTGATCGGACAGCCACATTTCCAGGCGGGTGATCTTGTGCTCCTTGAAGCAGGGGATGCCGGTGCCGCGGCCGGTGTACTCGCCGCCGATTTCCTCCACCTCGGTGGCGATCAGTTGATCGACCCCGAATTCGCGCGCGATGGGGGCGGTGACGAAGCGGTTGGTGGCGGTGATGATGGCGAGCTTGTCGGCTTTCTGCCGGTATTCGTGCACCAGCGCGCGGGCCTGGTCGGTGATCATGGGCAGGATGCGGGTGGCCATGTATTCGCGGTGCCAGGCTTCGAGCTGCGCACGCGGGTGGCGCGCCAAAGGCTTCAGCTGGAAATCGAGAAAGGCGTGGATGTCGAGCGTGCCGGCCTTGTAGTGCTCGTAGAACTCGCGGTTTTTCGCTTCGTGCACTTCGCGGTCGAGCACGCCCTTCGAGATGAGGAACTGCGCCCATTCGAAGTCGGAGTCGCCGGCGAGCAGGGTGTTGTCGAGGTCGAAAAGTGCGAGTTTCATGTCAAAAAATCTCTGCAAGAAGTCATTGCGGGCGAATGCGAAGCAATCCAGGGGTTTGCCGCTTCCAACCTGGATCGCCACGGCGCGCTGCGCCTCGCGATGACGAAAATAGCGATGTTGGAAGAGCGCCTAGTATAGCCGCAGTTAAAATGGCGCCATGAACAAGGAAGTCTCCGTATTCGCCGACAACTGGAACGCCATGGGCTGGGCGGGTGTCGTCATCCTGCTTTGGTTCGCCTGGCGCTCGGGCGACCTCGTCCGGTTGAAGGACAGCACGCGCCTGAACCTGTTCCTGGGTGTGGCGGTCGGGCTGATGGTGATGTGGCAGATCCGCACCGGGGTGAAGCCGGGCCTGTCGTTTCATCTTTTGGGGGCAAGCTTCGCCGCCCTCATGTTCGGTTTCTGGCGCGGCTGGCTGGCGGCCAGCCTGGCGGCGCTGGCCGCTGTGCTCACCGGCAAGGGCAGCCTGGCGGGGCTGGGGCTGGAGTCGCTGCTGTTTTGTGCCGTGCCTGCGGCAGTCACGCATCACTTGTACCGCTTGATAGACCGCAAGCTGCCCAATCATTTCTTCATCTACGTGCTGGCCAATGGTTTTTTCGGCGCGGCGCTGGCCATCGGCACCGCCGCCCTGGCCTCGACGGCCGTGCTGTCATTGGCCGGCGCCTATGCCCTGCCCTACCTGCTGGAGAATTACACGCCTTATTTCGTGCTGCTGGCCTGGTCGGAAGCGCTCACCACCGGCATGGGCGCCACGCTGATGGCGGTCTACCGGCCGGAATGGCTGGAGACGTTCGATGACGAGCGCTACATAAAGAACAAGTGAAGGGGGAAGGGAGAAGGGAGAAGGGGGATGCCCACCCGGCGCTACGCGCCACGCTCCCTGCCGGGAGGGTTTTGCCATTCCCCCTTCACTACCTGACTATATGACTCAAGCTATCGAATACCCCGACCTGCCGGTATCGCAGCGGCGTGAAGACATCATCGCCGCGCTGAAGACCAATTCCGTGCTGATCCTGTGCGGCGAAACCGGCTCGGGCAAAACCACGCAGATTCCCAAGATGTGCCTGGAGGCCGGGCTCGGAGAAAAGGGATTGATCGGCTGTACCCAGCCGCGCCGCATCGCCGCGCGCTCGGTGGCTGCCCGCGTGGCCGAGGAGCTGAAAAGCGAGTTCGGCGGCCTGGTCGGCTACAAGGTGCGCTTCACGGACAAGGTGCGGCGCGATACGCGCATCAAGTTCATGACCGACGGCATCCTGCTCGCCGAGAGCCAGGGAAATGCCATGCTGTCACAGTATTCCTGCATCGTGGTGGACGAGGCGCACGAGCGCTCGCTCAACATCGACTTCCTGCTCGGCTATTTGCGTACCCTGGTCGAACTGCGGCCGGACCTGAAAGTCGTCATCACTTCCGCCACCATCGATGCGGAAAAGTTCTCCGCGCATTTCGGCAATGCGCCGGTGATCGAGGTATCGGGGCGGACCTATCCGGTGGAGATTCGCTATCGGCCGCTGGGGAGCGAAGGGGGAAGGGGGAAGGGGGAAGGGTTTGCCGGGAAGGGAGAAGGGGGAAGGGCAAAGGGTGGCGAGGAGGCCGACCTTACCCAGGCCATCCTCGATGCCACCGACGAGCTGGCGCGCGAGGGCTGGGGCGACACGCTCATCTTCCTGCCGGGCGAGCGCGAGATCCGCGAAACTGCCGAGGCGCTGAGAAAACACCATCCGCCGCACACGGAAATACTTCCTCTCTTTGCAAGACTGTCCGTGGAAGAGCAGGACCGCATTTTCAAGCCGGGCAACGCGCGCCGCATTGTGCTGGCCACCAACGTGGCGGAAACTTCGCTCACCGTGCCCGGCATCCGCTATGTGATCGACACCGGGCAGGCGCGGGTCAAGCGCTATTCGGCGCGCAACAAGGTCGAGCAGTTGCTGATCGAGAAAATCTCGCAGGCTTCCGCCAACCAGCGCGCCGGCCGCTGCGGGCGGGTGATGGACGGCATCTGCATACGCCTGTACGACGAGGACGACTTCAACAACCGCCCGCGCTTCACCGACCCGGAACTGCTGCGCTCGTCCCTCGCCGGCGTGATCCTGCGCATGAAGTCGCTGGGTTTGGGCAATGTCGAAGGCTTTCCCTTCATCGATCCGCCGCAATCGCGCTTCATCGCCGACGGCTATCGCATCCTGCACGAATTGAATGCGCTCGACGAAAAGAACGAGCTCACGGAAATCGGCAAGCGCGTATCCAGGCTGCCGCTCGACCCGCGCATGGCGCGCATGATCCTGGCGGCCGAGCGCACGGGTTGTCTTGCCGAAATGCTCGCCATCGCCAGCTTCCTGTCGGTGCAGGACCCGCGCGAGCGCCCGCAGGACCGCGCCGGCAGTGCGGACGAGAAGCACAAGATCTTCGCCGACGAGCGCTCGGATTTCGTGTCGGTGGTGAAGCTGTGGGACTGGTTCGACGAAGCTGTCAAGCACAAGAAGTCCAACCGCCTGCTCGCCAACCAGCTTGCCGAGCATTTCCTGTCGCCGCGGCGCATGCGCGAATGGCGCGACGTGCACGGCCAGCTCGCCACCCAGGCGGCGGAGATGGGCCTGCGCCTGAACGAAAAACCCGCCGGCTACGACGCCCTGCACCAGGCGCTGCTCACCGGCCTGCTCGGCAACATCGGCTTCAAGTCCGACGACGTCAAGGCGAGGAAGCCGGGCGAGGGCAATTACCAGGGCGCGCGCGGATTGCGCTTCTCTCTGCATCCAGCCTCGGTGCTGGCGAAGAAGGGCCCGAAGTGGGTGGTCGCGGCCGAGCTCACCGACGTGGGCCGGCTCATGGGCCGCATGGCGGCGGAAGTGCGGCCGGAATGGATCGAGGCCGCCTCGCAGCATGTGCTCGAACGCAGCTATTCCGAGCCGCACTGGGACAGGAAGTCCGCGCGCGTCTCGGCCTACGAGCGCGTGACGCTGTATGGCGTGACCCTGGCTTCGCGCCGGCGCGTGCATTACGGGTCGATCGATCCTGAACTCTCGCGTGAACTCTTCATCCGCGGCGCGCTGGTGGCGGGCGAATACGACACGCAAGCCAAATGGTTCCAGCACAATCGCGAGTTGATCAAACATATCGAGGAACTGGAGCACAAGGCGCGCAAGGCCGGGGTGTGGCTGGACGAGGAACGCATCTACAAATTTTTCGATGCGCGCATTCCGTCAGGCCTGCATAACGGCCCGGCTTTCGAGAAATGGCTCAAGGGCATCGACGCCGAAACGCTGAAACTCAAGCGCGAAGACATCGTCGCCGAAGGCCTCGACCTCTCGCAGGGCCTGTATCCGGAGAGCCTGCGGGTCGATGGCGTGGAATGTGCGGTCAAGTATCGCTTCGAACCGGGGCATCCGCTCGACGGCGCCACGCTGTCGCTGCCGCTGTATCTCTTGAATCGCGTGAGCGAGGCGCAGCTCGACTGGGCCATTCCCGGACTGTTGCGCGACCGGGCGAATGCGCTGCTCAAGGCGCTGCCGAAAGAGACGCGCAATGTACTGATTCCCTTGGCGCAATCGGTGACGGCGTTCTTGAGCGAAGCCAAAGCCGGCGAAGCGTCGCTCGCGCAGGCAGTGGCGGCCTGGGTGGAAAAGCGCACCGGCAGGAAGGTCGATGTGCGCGAGGCGGATGTCGATGTCCACCTCAAGCTCAACCTGCGCGTGCTCGACGACGACGGCCAGGAACTCGCCATGGGACGCGACCTCGTCGCGCTGCGTCAGCAACTGGGGGAGACTGCCAGCCTGACCTACGGGCAGGGCGAGCAAAGCAGCGAGCACGAGCGCGAAGGCATCGTCGCCTGGGATTTCGGCGACCTGCCGGCCAGCGTCGCATTCAGCCGCGGCGGCCAGAAGCTCACCGGCTACCCGGCGCTGGTCGATGCCGGCGACAGCGTGGCCATGAAGCTCTTGGACACGAAGGAGAACGCGGAAGGCGAAAGCCGCAAGGGCGTGGTGCGATTGTTGCGGCTGGCGCTCGCGGCCCAGTTCAAGCAACTGGAAAAGGATCTGGCCAGGCAGACCGCGCTGGCGCTCAAATACCGTGCCTTCGGCAATGCCGATGCGTTTTTTGCCGAACTGCTCGACACCATCGCCCATCGCGCCTGCCTCGGCGACGATGAATTGCCCAGAAACCAGAAGGAATTCGACAAGCAGAAGGAGCGCGCCAAGCCGCGCATCGCGCCGGTGACGCAGGCGCTGCTGAAATCGGTGGAGGAGTGCATCGATCTCTATCAGCAGGTGCTGGCCAGGCTCGCGCAGAAGTCCCCGTTCGCGCATGCGCAAAAGGACGAGCAGGCGCATCTCGCCCGTCTCGTCCATCCCGGGTTCGTCAGCGCCACGCCGTGGGAGCGCTGGCAGCACCTGCCGCGCTACTTGCGGGCGATCCTGCGGCGCTTCGAGAAACTGCCGAATGCGGGCGACAGGGATGCGCGCCATNNACCGCAAGGCCGGCATCCATGACCCGCAACTCGCGGAATTCCGCTGGCATCTGGAGGAACTGCGCGTGTCGTTTTTCGCACAAGAACTGAAAACGCCTTACCCGGTTTCGGCCAAGCGCCTTGAAAAACTGTGGGAGAGCGTCCAAGCTTGAAAATGATTAACCACGGGGAGCACGGGGGACACGGGGAAAGGCGAATCGAAACAATAAAATCGTTTTACCGCAGAGTTCGCGGAGGACGCGGAGTTTTTTGATTTCATTCCTCCGCGAACTCCGCGGTTAATTCTGTTTTTTGACTTGGTTTTCTATTGGGTTTCCCCGTGTCCCCCGTGGTTCAACAAGGTTTTAGAGTTTAGCTCTTCATGCAAGAAAAAGCTTTTAATTTGCCCAACGCCATTACCGGCATCCGCCTCATGGGCGTGCCGGCCACGATCTGGTTCATGCTGGAGGGCCAGTGGGCGCTGGCGACCTGGATCTTCCTGGTCGCATCATTGACTGACGGCCTCGATGGTTTTCTCGCGCGCAGGCTCAAGCAGACCACGGCCATCGGCGCGGCGCTCGATACCGTCACCGACAAGGCGCTGTCGCTGTCCGTGCTGGTGGTGCTGCTGAGCTTCGAACTGTTGCCGGTGTGGGTTGCACTCGCCATCGTCGTTCGCGATGCGGTGATCGTGATCGGCGCGCTGGCCTATCGCGGCATGGCCGGGCACCTGGAAATCCAGCCCACGCTGCTCGGCAAGACCAACACCTTTGCCGAGTTCGCCATGCTGGCGCTGGTGCTGGGCCATCAGGCCGGCATCGTGCCGGGCGAAGCCTGGGTGTACCCGATGTTCTGGGTGGTGTTCGCCACGACCGTGGCGTCGGGCATTCAATACGTTTGGATCTGGGGCAACAAGGCCCGGCAGAAGGGGACGGGCTAGCACCGGCGCGGCCCGCATGGCCGGAGAGCCTGCGCAGCCTGTCCTGCCGGGCTTGCCGGGCGAAATCCGGCGTGCTTGCGCCGGCATGCCATGTGCGCCGGCCGGCAGCAGCAAAACAGGCGGCAGTGCGATTTTCACGATTCGGCCGCAGTTTGTCGGTCGTGGCCGCCTGTTTTATGAATACGCTAACGGAATTCCGGCAGCCAAAAACCGATAACTGAATTAAAATGCGCGCCTTGCCCCCGTAGCTCAGTGGATAGAGCATCCCCCTCCTAAGGGGAGGGTCACACGTTCGATTCGTGTCGGGGGCGCCATCAATTCAATTGTTACCGGCGCCTGCATAGCTCACGCGATGGATGAGGCCGGCGTGGTCATCCGCGATAAGCAGGCTGCCATCCCGCATTACCAGCACGTCGGCGGGCCTGCCCAGGGTCCGCTGCGATTTCAGCCAGCCGCTGGCAAAGGGGCGGTAGTCGATCACCCGGTTGCCTTCCAGTTTCGCGACCATGACGCGGTAGCCGGTCTTGCGGCTGCGGTTCCACGAGCCGTGCTCGGCCACGAAAATCGCGTTGCGGTATTCCGCGGGAAACATCGAGCCGGTGTAAAAGCGCATGCCCAGGGCAGCCACGTGCGCGCCAAGATTCAGCGCCGGCGGCGTGAATTCGCTGCAGGGGCGGCGGTTGAATTCGGGGTCAACCAGGCTGCCGCCATGGCAGTAGGGATAGCCGAAATGCTGACCGGGCCGCGACAGGCGGTTGAGTTCGTCGGGCGGCGCATCATCGCCCAGCCAGTCGCGTCCGTTGTCGGTGAACCAAAGCTCGCCCGAAACCGGATGCCAGTCGAAGCCGACGCTGTTTCTCACCCCCCGCGCCACGGTTTCGATCCGCCCGCTTTTGACATCCAGGCGCGTGATGCCGGCATAGCGATCCGGGTCGGGCGCGCAGATGTTGCAGGGTGCGCCGACCGGGACATAGAGCTTGCCGTCGGGGCCGAAGGCGATGAATTTCCAGCCGTGGTGGGTCTCGCTGGGATAGCGGTCGGTGACGATTTCGGGCGCGGGCGGATTGGCAAGGCGCGACTCGATGCCGCGCAGGCGCAAAATGCGGCTGACGGCGGAGATGTAGAGGTCGCCGTCCCTGAATGCCACGCCGGCCGGCATGTCGAGCCCGGCGGCAATGATGCGCGGCTTGCCCGGACGGTTGTTGACGAGCGGAATGGCGACGACCCGCCCGGCCGAGCGGCTGCCCACGAACAGGGTCTGCCTGCCGAGCGCCATCTGCCGCGCATTGTCGACCCTGGCGAAGACTTCGATGGCAAAGCCGGGCGGCAGGCGGATGGGGGGCGGCCCCGAGCTCGCCGCGGAGGCGATGAGCGGGCAGAGCGCAGCCAGCAGGGCCAGCCCGCGCTTCATGGCCGATTCTTCCCGCGCTGCCGAGACTGCTGCAGGGCCTTGCGCAGCGCGTTCAATTCCTTGCGGTAGGCCTCGCCGTCGCCGTAATCCACGAACTGGCCGTAGTGCGAGTGCGCCTGCAAGAGGCGGCGCGCGTGGCGGATCGGGCACCAGTACTGTTCGGTGCGCGCAATGATCTCCCTGACATAGGCCGCCAGGCCGTTGGCGTAGGAGCAGTAGCTGCAATGGAACTTCTCGATGGCGTTGAGGTAGGCCAGGTGGCGGCGGTCGAAGGCCATGAAATCCTGGCGGCGCACCTTTTCGATCCGGTAGAGCGGAAAGCAGAGCGCCTGGTAGAGGGTGACGGCCAGGTCCACCAGCAAAAGCGGGACGACCATGCCGTAGATGACCGGCGCCGTGACGATGTTGCGCAGTTCCGCGCGGCGAAGGTATTCCACCAGCCCGATTTTGAAGCGGCGCTGACGCTGCAGGATTTCGCGCTCGAAGCGCACGCGGTGATGCTCGAAGCGCACGTGCAAGGCTTCGCGGCGGCTTTCCAGTTCGATTTCGAGTTCGGCTTCCAGCGCGCGGATGCGCTGGAGGATTTCTTCCACTTTGGGGTTCATGGCAGGCCTGTTGTTTGTCTTGCGTCTGCCATGCTACGCCAGCCTGCGGCTGCTACGTGCTCCAGGCGTCGCGGTAGAAGAATACGAAGCGGCCGCCTTCGATGTCGATCATCAGGCTGGCGCCGTGGTTGAGCCCGTAGTCCACATAGCCCGGCGTGGCGGAGTCGCGGTGGCATTCGCTCACGTGCTGGGGCGCCTCGAAGTCGCGGTCGCGGTCGTACCACGACAGCAGCATCGGCGCTTCCAGGCGCGCGGCCGCCTCGTCCTGCGCGAGTTGCATGGCCTGCCGGTAGTCGGCGAGCGCCGGCTGCGGCTGCAGTTCAAGCACGTCCACCCCGGAGAAGTCGGGCTTGGCAGGCAGCGGGCAGAGTGTTTCACTCATCGGCGCAAAAATCCTCTCAGTGCTGCGCGCGCGGCTGGCAGAAATGGCAGTGCGGCGCGTCGCCGAACAGGTCCCACAGATACTTGGTTTCCACATGCACCAGGCGCTCGTGGTCGCCGGCCTCGAGATAGATGTCGGGCTGGGCCATCAGCGCGTCGTCCCAGATCATTTCCACGCCCCATGCCTGCGGCAGCCCCGGAATCACGCCGGGATCGCAGCCCGGGAACAATTCTTCCACGCGCTTTTCCTCGGCCAGGCTGAACTCCTGCCCATGGTCCAGACCCAGCCTGCCAAGATGCACTTCCTGGTCGGCCGGGATCATTGCCACCATCAGGCAATGGTCGCCTTCGAGCAGCACGCCCTTCGCCAGGCGGTCTGAGTCGACATGCGCGGAACGCGCGGTGGCAAGACTGGTCTGGGTATGCGGATGGGCGACGACGTCGAATGGAATCATGTGTTCGTCGAGAAAACGCTCGATCCTGTGCAACGCATTCATGATTGTCTCCTTGTTGGCCAAAGTTGATGAATTTCACTATAGTTCAGGACTCGGCCGCAGGAAGGACGACTTTATGATTCGCCCCATAGAGAAGCTGGTTCGCGCCGTTGACGTCACCGAAGGCGCCGGCGTCACCGTGCACCGCACCATTGGCACGCCGGCGCTGAAGAACCTCGACCCCTTCCTCATGCTCGACCATTTCGGCAGCAGCGACCCCGATCAGTACATCGCCGGCTTTCCGCCGCATCCGCACCGCGGTTTCATTACCTTCACCTACATGCTGGACGGCCACATGGAGCACCAGGACAGCATGGGCAACCGCGGCGACCTGCGCTCGGGCGGGGCGCAGTGGATGAAGGCGGCGAGCGGGGTGATCCATTCCGAGATGCCCAGGCAGACCGACGGGCTCATGCGCGGTTTCCAGCTCTGGATCAATTTGCCGGCCGCGGAAAAAATGTCCGATCCCGCCTACCAGGAATTCTCGCCAGAAGCGATCCCGGAAGTGCGACAGGGGCCGCTCAAGGTCCGGTTGCTGGCGGGCGAATACTCCGGAATGCGCGGCGTCATCGCGGATCCCAACACGGATATGCATTACTTCGATGTCGAACTGGAGGCGGGCGCCGAGTTCGCGCTGCCGCTGGCTGGCGACTATGCGGCATTTGTCTATGTGTACGAGGGTAGTGCGACTGCCGGCGGCAGCGAACTGCCGCAGCACAGCCTGGCGGTGCTGGGCGAGGGCGATGAGGTTCGCGTGGCCGCCGGCTCGAATGGTGCACGCTTCATCTGCGTGGCGGGCAAACCCATCGGCGAGGCGGTAGTACAGCACGGCCCCTTCGTGATGAACACGCGCGAAGAGATCGAACTGGCCTTTCGCGAATACCAGAACGGCCAGCTGGTGAAGAAAAAAGCCCAGATGACGGGCGGGTAGAAAGGCAAGGCAAAAGGCAAAAGGCAAAAGGCAAAAGGCAAAAGGCAAAAGGCAAAAGGCAACCCCCTGTGCACCGGGTTTCATTTTTGAATTTTGCTTTTTGATTTTTGCCTTTTGATTTCTCTAAACCAGTTTGCCCAGCACATAGCCGATGACGATGCCGATGATGAGTGAGATGGTCAGGCCGCGGTAGGTGAGCACGTCCCTGGAATAGCCGCGGCGGATGGCGACGTAGGCGACCAGATAGCCGACGGCATTGAGCAGCCAGATGAAGCCGATCGACAGCACTTTCACGACCAGCGGCCCGATCACCGGCACCAGCGCGATGACGCCCACCAGCCAGGCGAAGGCATTGGACAGGATGCCGATCAGCACCACGCTGCCGGCGATCACGCGATGGTCGATATTGAAATGCAGCCCCAGCCAGACCAGCGCCCCGATGCCGAGCCACAGCGGCAGCATGATTTTCCAGTTGCGCCACCAGGGCGTCAGCGGACAGGTCTCGAGCTCTGGGGCGCCGGATCCGGAAGCGCCTCCCAACGGAGGCGGCGGCAGCTTGTGCGGATCGGACGGCGCCATGCCCGTGTTCACAGGCCGGGCGAATGTGTCTGGCAGGATTGATTGTCGGGCAGGACGCATTCACCGGCCGCGACACGGCTGACGATGATCTGGTCAAGCAGCCTGGCCAGGCCCGCCGGGGTTGCCCAGCCGGCGCTGGGGATCGACTTGAATGGCCCCAGCCCGGCGACGAGGTTTTGCACTTCCACGGCGCAAAACAGGGGAGGCGTAGGGCCGGCGGCGGCCATGCGCGCATCGAGCGCCGCAAAATCGGCAGGCGCCATCTTGAATCGGTAGATCAGGATCTTGTCGCCGTCTTCTTTCTGGTGTTCGACGTAATCGGCCAGGCTGGGGCCGGCCCAGTTCTCGTCCATGGAGCGTGTTCCGACATAGCTGCCGGCCGGGTCGTTCAGCCGCGCTCCGGCAAAGATGCCGGCATGGGTGCCGGGCACCGCATTGTTGTTGATGATGATGACCGCTTCGTTCGCGGCCGGCTCCGCCAGCCTGGTTGTGCCGCCCTTGGCCGTGACGGCGAGGGGGGCGGTGCGGACCACCGAGGAGGGGCTGCATCCCGCGAGCAGGAAGACCAGCAGAGCGGCAACAGGGGTCAGGAAGGCGGGAGATCGGGGCAGGTTTTGATCAGGCATGGGTCTTGTGTTCGGCTACAGAAAATTTCAATCGAGCGCCCACTCGAAACGGTCGCGGCCGTTGCGCTTGGCCTGGTAGAGCGCGACGTCGGCGCGCCTGATGGCGCTCTCCAGGCTGTCTTCCGGCAAGACGCGGGTAAGGCCGATGGACAGGGTCATGTGGAGTTGCCGGCCGTCAGGCAAGGTCAGCGGGTTGTTGCGCACCATATGCATGATGCGCTCGGCGATGTTGGCGGCCGCTTCGTCGTCGACGCCCAGAAACAGCAGCATGAACTCCTCCCCGCCATAGCGCAGGAGACTGTCGTTGCCGCGCAAGGCGCTCTTCAGCAGCCTGGCAAGCTGAATCAGCGCGCTGTCGCCCGCAGGGTGTCCATGGACGTCGTTGATTTTCTTGAAGCGATCGGCGTCCATCAAGGCGATGAACGCGGCATTGCCGCTGCGCTCGGCATCCGCCTGGCGCGTGGCGAACAGCATATGCAGCCCGTGGCGCAGCGGCAGTCCGGTCAGCGGGTCGGATTGCGCGCGGGAGCGCACGAACAGTTCCTTGAGCGCGGCCAGTTCGCGCACCATCGCCGCCTGGTTGGATTCGAAGGATTCGAACCAGTAAGAGTCGACGCGCCTGCCTTCGAGCACTGCCAGGCAAAGCTCGCGCACCGCCCGGTGCATGTTGGCATGCGCGGTGTCGAGGTTGTGCACGCATACCGGTTCGGTTTTCCGCAACCGCTCCGACACCGGCCTGAACCAGCGTCCGAACTCGCACAACTCATGGGCATTGGCCTGCAGCATGTCTTCAGCAGGCGGTTCCCCCAGCAGGGCGCAGCGCAGCAGACGCTGACTCCAGGCCAGGTGCGCCTGCATGGCCTCATCCATGCGCGTCGGCAGTTCGTTGATTTCCTCGCAGGAAAACAGGGGTTCGTCAGTGTCGGACATGATTGCTGGGCTGCGGCTGCTGGAATCCATTATAGCCATGCCGTTTGCCGGCGGGAAACGGCGTTGATGTCCGGCGGCGCCCCGGCAGGCGGTCACGGCAGAAGAGCCTTGCCTGTCCCTGCTGTCTTGCCGGCAGGCTCCATCAACCCGGTTTCTTGTCCAATGCCGGAGCCCGGACGGCATTGGCCGCAATTGCCTTGCGCGGTCCGGGCAGAACCCGGGCGTCAATATTCCTGGAACGGTTCTGGCCAATGGTACTTCAGCGCCGGTTCGGCTGCGGCCGCGAAGGCGGGGCGGCTATTTCGCCCTGGAAGGCAGTTGCACCGTCTCGCCGGCCACCATGAAGGCGCCCATGCCGCGATGGTGAAGCGTGCGCGGATTTTTCACCTTGGGGTCGATCCAGGCCTTGACCACTTCCAGCACGAAGAAGTTGTATTTGTTGACCATGCGGCTGTCGTAAAGCCTGCACTCGAGATTGGCGTAGCACTCGGCGATCAGTGGCGCCTTCACCAGGGCGGCAGGCGCGGGGGTGAGGCCGCAGGCCTTGAGCTTGTCGGTCTTCGCGCCCGAGGAATTGCCGCACTTCACGACAGCAGCCGACAATTCCTGAGTGGGGATGTTGATCACGCACTCGCGCGTCTTGCGCAGGATGCCGAAGCTGTAATTGCGCGCGCTGATCACGCAGCCGACCAGCGGCGGTTCGAACTCCATCATGGTGTGCCACGACTGCGCCATGATGTTCGCCCCCTCGCGGCCGGCGACGCTGATCAGCACTACCGGACCGGTCTCCAGCAGGCCGTAGACTTTCGAAAGGGGAAAGGGGCGTTTCGCCATGTCCTCATTAATTGAGATTGCTGGAAGTAAACAGCAGTACCTTGCCGCCGGCGAAGGTCACGCTGACGGAGCGCTTTTCGTCGCCCCAACTGCAGTTGCGCAGGCCCAGCACGTCGTCGCATTTCTCAGGCCGGCCGATGAGCTCGATGACTTCGTCGAAGCGCATGCCCGGCTCGATCTTGCTGTAGTTTTCCAGCGTCAGCTTGCTGCATCCCGGCAGTGACAGCAGCAGCGCGGCGCAGACGGTCATTTTGATGTTCATGCGAACTCCCTGGTTGGCAGCGGGCACGCACTGCCTGCGGAATCTTTTGACTTGGGACGAATCAATGCTTGACTGTCGAGGGTCAGCCCCGAACAGAAACCCGATATTAACCCAACGACGGAGGAAACGATTTATGCGGAAACTTTCCCTGGCCGCGGCTGCCGCAGCCGCCACGTTCGCCATGCCGCTGATGGCGGCGGGAGAACCAGTCGTCATCAAGATACCCAGGCTCACCGTCGAGGCAGCCGGCAAGCTTGCCCATGCCGCCATGGAATCCTGCCGCAAGCAGGGCATCCAGATCGGCGTGACCGTAGTCGACCGCAGCGGCGATCCCATGGTGGTGCTGCGCGACACTTTGGCGCCGCGCATCACCCTGGAGGTCAGCCGCCAGAAGGCCTACACCGCGGTGAACTTCAATGCCGCCACCTCGGCCATGGCCAACCGCTTCACCCAGCCGTTCTCCGTCGGCAAGGTCGACGGCCTGGTGTTTTCCGCCGGCGGCGTGCCGATCGAGGCGGCCGGCAACATCGTTGGTGCTGTGGGCGTGTCGGGCGCAGCCACCGGCGAACAGGATGAAGCCTGCGCCATGGACGGCGTCGGCGCGATCCAGTTCGAGCTCGAAACCGCAGGCATCTGAATGCATCAGCCTGTTCGTTCCGGCGGGCCATAGCCCAGTTTCTCGGCGACGCCGGCGACATGGGAGGCCTGCAGCGCCCGCCAGTCAGCGTCGTTGAGTGCTGCCGGCGGAGAAGCCCTGCCGCGCAGCGGGCGGTCGAATACCGACAGGTCGAAAGCCTCGAACGGCACGTCGATGGTTTGCGCAATGGTGCGTGCCGTTTCCGAAGGATCGGAAACGGCATCTTCATAGCGCACCAGGCAGGCGCACCGGCATTCCGGGTATGCGGAGGCAAGGCTGCCGCTGATGCGCGCCCACTCGCCAAGAAAGACCGCGGGGTCGGCATGGTGGTCCTTGGCATACCATTCCAGCGGCTTGATCGAGCGCAGGCAGCTCACTGGGTTCCTGACCAGAAACACGAAGCTCGCGCGCGGGAAAAGCGTCTGCAGCATGGCCACATCCTCTGCGCCGTAGCGGATTTCCTTGAATCCCCAGCGTGCATAACCCAGCTTGCGCGCACTCGCGCCCAGGTATTGATCGAGGAAGGCGCGGCTTGCCAAATGCAGTCTGGCCGGCTCGGGATTCAGGTTGGGCACCCAGGCGTTGCAGGACTTGGTCTTGAACTCGTCCAGCATCCGATAGCCGCTGGCCGCCTCGATCCAGGAATGGGTCCGGCCCGCCAGCTTTCTCAGGTGCGGCAGCAGCATCCCGCCATGCTCGCCCCATATCAGCACCTGCCGGGTGGAGGTGATCAGCCTTTGCAGCAGGGTGCTGCCGGTCCTGCCGCCGCCGGCCAGCAGGAACACGGGCCCCATGGCCTTGCTCTCTGACACGGGTTTATCCAGCCTGGTCGGATCGCGCATTGCCTGCACCGGGCATGCGCGGGCGCAGGGTATAGACCAGTACGCGCTCGATGTCCCATATCGGGCTGGTGCCGGGCAGGTCAGGGTGCCTGCCCAACGGCAGGCGCACGCGCATGTCCGCCTTCTCGCCCTGTCTGAGGATGCGCAGCACGTTTCGGCGTGCGTGCTCGTACAGCTTCTGATGCGTTTCCCTGCCGGACATCTCGGGCAGCAGCCTCGCGATATCGTATTTCATCTGCAAGTAGAGCGAAGAGATGGTGTGTGATACCCAGCGGTTCTTGTACGGCGAGAACCGAGTGCGCGCCTCGTCGCCATGGGGAATGGCAGCGAGAAATTCGCCGGGAAATATTTCCTGCTTGCAGCCGGAAGCGCGCAGCCGGCAGTACAGGTCGTTGTCCTCCATGCCCCAGCCGCGCAGGATTTCATCGTAGCCGCCGACCTTGTCGAAATCGCCGCGGTGGCAGACCACCGTGCCGAAATTGTCGAGCGACGTGGCGCCGGCGCGGAAGAAGGTTCCGGGTGCGAGCCGCGGGCGCAGCCAGGACGGCAGATCGCCGACCAGGCGGATGTCGGCATCGATGAAAATGAGCCAGGGTGCGCTGCTCGCCTGGGCGCCGAGGTTGCGCGCGCGCGCTATGCAAAAGCCTTCGTCGTCGGTCACGCGCACTGCCTTGACCGCCGGATGGTGCTGCTCCACCCAGTCGCCGGCCTTTTGCGGGCAGCCGTAATCGACCACGACCACTTCGCTGTTTTCCTGCCGTGCCAGCAGCGGCAAGGTTTGCTGGAGGTGCTGAAGACGTCCCTTGCAGGTGGTGATAAATGAGAAATCCGTCATTTCATCCCATCGATGGTATTGCGCTTGCCGAGATCATCGACCGTATTGCCATTGAAAGTCCAGGCCTGCTTGATCGGGTGGAAGATAACATCGCTCCTGAACCTGCGCACGAACTCCTCGCGCGAAACCGGCGGACGCCAGCGCAATGTGGAGAGTTGGTCCAGATGCTGCACTTCATGCGGCGGATCCTGCCGGGTGCCGAGATACAAGGGGCCGAAATGTTGGATATCCCTGATCGACATGCCTGCCGCACCGAGCAGGGTGGGAATGAGTGCTTCATAGTGGCCACGCCAGCCAGACTGCAGCATGCAGTCTATGTAGGACAATCCTTGTCTGGAAATGCGGTAAACCGGGAAAAACGCCCGCAGGAGTTTCGCCGGGTCCAGCGGCCGGCGCTGCGGTGCCGCGAGTGAGCGCCACCATATCCATCCAGGGTCGGCTTCGTGCGGCACCACATGCGCAGCGACGAGATCTGCCGGGTCCTGCGCACAGGCCGAGACGAGGCGGTTCCAGTTGCCGCTGAACTCGACGTCGTTTTCGATCAGCCAGTAGTAGGGGTAAGAATGTTGTCGGCAAAAATCGACCAGCGGGTAGTGCGGGCAGCCCGGCACGATTCCCCTTTTCGTAAGATAGGGATAACCCAGAGTGGCAGGCAAGGCTGCCGGGTCGAATGCGTACACCTTGCAGTCAGGTGCGAATTTCCGCTCCGTCTCGCCGCCGGCAGCCTGGAACAGGACAAAGCAATCCGCTACGGTGCGGGTTTCCTCCTGCAGGCGGCGGTATCTTCGGACGTGCACGGGACCCCATTGGTGGGTAAGGTATAGGATGGCGAGCCTGGCGCTCATCTGGTTCGATTGGTGGCCTCGGTGGTTTCAGGGATTTTAGTGTCTCGACGGCAGAATGTTTCGAACGATTGGGAAATTCTTGCCGGACCCGTTGCCGCCTTGTTGCAGGAATAATAATGACATGAAACTCAGCACCCCTTCCTTCTTCATCCTGATCGCGCTCACCGGCGGGCTGGCCATCCTCAGTTCCACCATGTCCAAGACACCGGTGCTGCCGCTGTTCGCGGCCTCGCTCGGCGCCACGCCCACGGAAATCGGCTGGATCGTCATCGCTTCCACCATCCCCGGCATCCTGGTCAGCTTCCCTGCCGGCGCGCTGTCGGATTTTCTCGGCCATCGGCGCGTGCTGATCGCTTCACTGTTCGTCTTCGCCACGGCACCGTTCCTGTACCTCTTCGTCGACAACGCCTGGCAGCTGATGGCGGTGCGCTTCTACCACGGCTTCGCCACCGCCATCTTCGGCACGGTCGCCACGGCCGCCATCGCCGGGCATTACGTCGCCGACCGCGCCGCGCGCCTGTCCACCTATTCCTCGGTCACCATCGTCGGCCGTTCCGTCGCGCCCTTTCTCGGCGGCGCGCTGATCTCGATGGCGAGTTTCGGCGCGGTGTATGTCGCCTGCGCCGTGAGCGGCGTGCTCGCGCTGGCGGCCGGCATGTTCCTGCGCGATGCCGCGCCCAGGCCGAGGCAGAAACCGGAAATGCCGCATTTCCGGGAAAGCCTCGTCACGGTATTGCAGGACCGCGGCATCATGCTGGTGAGCCTGGTCGAGGCGTCACAGTACCTGGTGTTCGGTGCGATCGAGGCCTTCATCGCGCTCTATGCCGCCTCGCTCGGCATCCCCGCCTGGCAGATCGGCGTCATTCTCGGCGTGCAGCTGGCGAGCATCGTGTTCATGAAGCCGCTCATGGGCAGGGTGTCGGACAGGGTGGGGCGCAAGCGGGTCATCGTGCCCGGCCTGCTGGCGGGGGCAGCCAGCGTCGCGCTGCTGCCTGCGCTGCCGAATTTCATCGGCTTGTCGGCGCTGAGCCTGATGTTCGGCCTGGGCTTCGCCACGGTGACTTCATCCACCGCGGCGCTGGTGGCCGACCTCACCCAGGACGGCCGCTTCGGCTCCTCGATGGGCGTGCTGCGCACGGTCATGGATGTGGGCCAGTCCATCGGCCCGGTGCTGACCGGCTGGATGGTGGCGACGGCCGGCTACGGCGATGCCTTCGCCCTGCTGGCGGCAATTCTGGCGGGCGCGGCGGTGCTGATCGGCGTGGGATTCAAGGGTGCAGCGGCGGCGTAGCGCCGGCACGTCAGAAACTGAACAGATAGCGCAGGCCGGCGTGTTCGAGGCCTTCGTTCTCGGCGTCGATGATCCAGTAGTGCGACATGTGGTCGTAGAACAGGGAAATCGCCGATTTGTCGTTCAGGCGGTAGCCCAGCTCCAGGCCAAGCCGCGGCATCACGCGCACGCCGTAACCGCAGTCGCTGTTTTGCCGGCAGTTCTCGCGGTCCTTGTGCAGGGGGCCGTCGTGCGCGACGGCGCTGATGGCGCCGTCCAGCAGCCAGTTCTTGTGCCGGTAGATCGGAAAGGTAAGGCCGGCGTAAGCGACGCTGGTGTCGCCGATGAAGTTGATGGTGGCGCCCAGGTGCGGGCGCGGTGTCCCCCGGAAATCGAGCGGCGCGAACTGCGCCTCCAGGTTGAGGTCGATGCCGTGTTCATGGTGGTCGCTGGCCGGGCCCTGGTCGTGGCCGAGCACGCCGATTGCGATGGTGCGAGAACCGTCCGCGGCATGAGCGAATGGACTGCCTGCGAGCGCGATCAGGGCAAGGCAGGCCAGGCACAGGTGCAGAAAAGGCCTTGAATCAGTCCGCATTTTTACATTCCTTGAAGGGCACTTGTTTTTCCGACAAGGGCGATTCCCCAAGGTTCAAACCGGACGCTCGGGCCTGCCGCTGTCGATCTGGTCGATTTTTCGGTACATCCAGCCGCCCGCATAGAGCGTCACGCCCAGGATCAACAGCGAGCCGATGCGCACCAGCGGCGTGGCGCTGGACAGATCGAACAGCAGCACCTTGGCCGCCGAGGCGGCGAAGATGAGCAGTGACGACTTGCCCAGTATCTTGTCGCTGTACTTGAAGGCCAGTGCCAGGCAGGCGAGTGCGATGATGCCCCAGGCCAGCGACACCGCCAGGCGGCCGTCCAGGATCTGCACCGCGGCGCTCATCAATGCCACATGGCCGACATAGAGCGCCGGCGCGGCAAAGTCCTGCATGTCCGGAATGCGCCTGGCCAGGTAGTAGGCGATATACAGTTCGGCCGCATAGCACAGCGCCAGCAGATCCTGCGCGGGCGCCGAATGCGCGCCCGATTCGGAAATCACGCGCAGGTAATTGATGGCGAAAATGACGACGATCAGCACGCGTATGGGCCAGCTCACCGAATCGAAGCTGCGTCCGGCCATCAGATAGATGCCCACGGCCGGCAACAGCATCAGGGCCACCCAGGGCGCGTATGCGTCCGGCACCAGTTCCATGTAGCCGGCATGGAACAGCGCCAGCGCGGCATAGGCGCCGACCAGGAATCTGCCCGATTCCAGCGGCTGCTTCATCGCCTTGTCGGCAATCAAATAGCCCAGCAGCAGCACACCGGCGCTGCCGAGCGCGATCCACGGGGCCAGCGCCGGCAGGTGCCGGTGCAAGAGCGAGTATTGCAGCGCGTAAAAAATCAGCAGCAGCGGCAGGTGGGCGAAGGCTTCGTCCCGGGTCATGGGCCGCGCGTTGCGGATGGAGAACCCGATTGCGCCGCCGATGAAGATCAGGAACTGGATGGCCTGGAAGGCGAAGGCCGCCACCCATTCGTCCGGTGCCATAAGCTTCCACAGGAAATGGAAACCGAGCAGAGCGAGATACGCGGCCAGCAGGTAGGGGCGGCGGTTGCCGATCCAGATCGAATAGACGCAGAACAGCACGCTCCACGCAGAGAAATAAATCACCAGGTCGGTGACCGAGC
The DNA here is from genome assembly GCA_002421825.1 of Thiobacillus sp. UBA6205. Lineage (GTDB taxonomy): Bacteria > Pseudomonadota > Gammaproteobacteria > Burkholderiales > Thiobacillaceae > UBA6918. The sequence continues at coordinate 25,025 of DISR01000077.1, forward strand.
CGGCCAGGGTATGCAGCAGGAAGGGCGCGGAATACGAACCCAGCACGGCGAACAGCCCGTAGAGTTCGCTTTCGAACAGGCGCCCCAGCCACAGCGCGAAGAAGCAGGTCAGGATCACCGCGCCTGCCGCCAGGTGCATGCCGATGAGGTGATAGTAGAGATGCGCGCCGTAGATCGACAGGAACAGCACCACCAGGCCGCCGGCCGGCAACAGGCTCGCGTACTGGCGGTCGGACGAGCGCAGCCACAGGCCGGTGCCGATCAGGGAAAAGCCGCTGATGACCGCGAGTCCGAGCTGGCGCTCGGGGGTCAGCCAGCCGGCGTCCAGTGCGAGCCGGATCAGGTAGGCCACCGCCAGCACCAGCGCCGTTGCGCCGGTCCAGCCCAGTATCTGCGTGATCGGCAGGGCGTCGGCACCGTGCTTCCGGGCAGACACGAACGCGGGATCGTTGAATGGCCGCACAGGCGAGGGCGAGGCCGTCTCCGTGGATTCCGCCGCTGGGGGCGAGGCGGCCGGTGCAGGGATTTCCCCGCTGCGTCCTTGCGACATGAGATGAAGCTGGTATTCCAACTGCGCCAGCCGGTTCTCGAGCCGCGACAGTCTTTCCTCGACGCTTTTCATTGCCATCCCCTTTGCCGGTTTTATTGGACCGGTTTTTTATTCGTGTCAGTCTGTCAAATCAGGCGATCCACCACGAACACGCCCAGCATGGTGAAGGCCAGCGCGATTTTCAGCAGTGCACCGAACACGAGTCCCAGCGTCGCGCCCAAGCCTGCGTGTATCGCTTCCTTTGCCGTGCTGCGGCCGCTGAACTCGCCGATCACCGCGCCGACGAACGGCCCCAGCACGATGCCGATCAAGCCGAAGAACAGCCCGACAAGCGCGCCCAATGCCGCGCCCCACACCGCGCGCGGCGAAGCGCCGAAGCGTTTGGCGCCGAGCGAGGCGGCCAGCAGGTCGACGCCATAGCTCAGCAGCGCCAGCACGCCCAGCACGCCGAGCGTGATCCAGCCGACGTAGGTGAAATTCTCCGACCACGCCAGCACCACCAGCCCGGCATAGATCAGCGGAATGCCGGGCAGCGCAGGCAGGATCAGGCCGGCGAAGCCGGCCACGATCAAGAGCGCGGCCAGCAGCCAGAGCAGCAGCGGGGCGTCCATGCGACTGGCGGGCTCAGCGTCCGTACTGCTGCTGCAGGCGTTTCATCATTTCCGGATCGATGTTCATGCCGCCCGGCCCCATGCCCTTCATCACCATGCTGCCGTGCTTCTGCCCCGGCTTGCAGGGGCCGAGCCACTTCCCGGTCATGGTCGAGGAAATGGTCTGCATGCCGTTCATGGGCGGGTCGAAGCGCGTGGTGTTTTCCATGCGGTAGTTGCTGGCGAGGTCGCCGCTGATCACGGTGCGGCCGGTCGCGGTGTGGCCGTTCATCTTGCAGACCGAGTCGATCACCGTCTGGCTGCCGCTGCGCTTCACGTCCATTTTGGAGCATTGCCTGCGCGGCTCATTGGGGTCTGCGGTCATGTCG
>DISR01000071.1 GCA_002421825.1 Thiobacillus sp. UBA6205
TGGGCTGCAAGTACCTGCGCATCTGCCATCTGAACAACTGCGCCACCGGCATCGCCACGCAGAACGACAAGCTCAGGAAAGAGCACTTCATCGGCCTGCCCGACATGGTGGTGAACTTCTTCACCTTCATGGCCATGGAAACGCGCGAGCTGATGGCGCAGCTGGGCGTGAGGAAACTCACCGACCTCATCGGCCGCACCGATCTCATCGAGCTGATGGAAGGCCAGACTCCGAAGCAGCAGAAACTCAAGCTCGACGTGCTGCTGTCGCAAGGCGGCATTCCCGCCGACGCGCCGCGTTTCGCGCAGCAGGACCGCAACCCCTCGTTCGACAAGGGCGAGCTGGCGGAAAAAATGGTGGCCGACTGCGCGCCCTTCATCAAGAGCGGCAAGAAGAAGGCCTTCACCTACGCCATCCAGAACACCAACCGCTCCATCGGCGCGCGCGTGTCCGGCGAAATTGCCAAGGCGCACGGCAATGCCGGGCTGCCCGACGACACCTTGCACATCAAGCTGCTGGGCTCGGCCGGCCAGAGTTTTGGCGTGTGGAATGCCCAGGGCCTGACCCTGGAACTGGAAGGCGACGCCAACGATTATGTAGGCAAGGGCATGGCCGGCGGCCGCCTGGTGATCTACCCGCCCAAGGTTTCCAGCTTCGAGCCGCACCGCAACATCATCATCGGCAACACCTGCCTGTACGGCGCCACCGGCGGCGAACTGTTCGCTTCCGGCATGGCCGGCGAGCGCTTCGGCGTGCGCAACTCCGGCGCCTTTGCCGTGATCGAGGGGGCAGGCGACCACTGCTGCGAGTACATGACCGGCGGCACCGTGGTCGTGCTGGGCGACACCGGCCTCAACTTCGGTGCCGGCATGTCGGGCGGCATGGCCTTCGTCTACGACGAATCGGGGAAATTCTCCACCCGCATCAACCACGAGCTGGTCGACGCGACCAAGCTGGTCAGCGATGAAACCGAGCCCTACCGCGTGTTCCTGAAAGCCAGCATCGAGCGCCACCTGGCGCTCACCGGTTCGCCGCACGCCAAGTGGTTGCTCGACAACCTCGACACCGAGATCACGAAGTTCTGGCTGGTGAAGCCCAAGCGCGTTTCGCTGGAAGCCCTGCTGGATGACCTGCCCGGCGCGAAAAAAGAAGCGGTTGCCGCCTGATGAACACAATGCTTGCAAACATCTTGAACAAGGAGGACATGAGGACAAGAGGGGATATGATTTCGCCTTCCTCCTGTCCTCTTGTCCTCCTTGTTCGTTTTTTCCGGACTGCACCTCCCTGCCTGGATGGTCTGCCGAAACTGGTATAAATAACCATGTCTGACGTTTTTCAGTTTCTCGACAAGCCCCGCCGCGACGGCGAAAAGACCTCGGCGGTGATCCGCATCCACGAGTTCAAGGAAATCTACGCCAAGATGGACGAGGCGCACGCCAAGGAACAGGCGGGGCGCTGCCTGGGCTGCGGCAATCCCTACTGCGAGTGGAAGTGCCCGGTCCACAACTACATTCCCAACTGGCTGAAGCTGGTGGACGAGGGCCGCCTGTTCGAAGCCGCGGAACTCTCGCACCAGACCAATTCGCTGCCCGAGGTGTGCGGCCGCGTGTGCCCGCAGGACCGTCTGTGCGAAGGCGCCTGCACGCTCAACAGCGACGGCTTCAACGGCAAGGGCGGCTTCGGCGCCGTCACCATCGGCCAGATCGAAAAATACATTTCCGAGGAAGCCTTCAAGGCCGGCTGGCGCCCCGACATGAGCCAGGTGAAGGCCACCGGCAAGAAGGTCGCCGTCATCGGCGCCGGGCCCGCGGGGCTGGGCTGCGCCGACGTGCTGGCGCGCAATGGTGTCAAGGCCGTGGTGTTCGACCGCTATCCCGAAATCGGCGGCCTGCTGACTTACGGCATCCCCGAATTCAAAATGGAAAAGTGGGTCATGTCACGTCGTCGCGAAGTGTTCGAGGCCATGGGCATCGAGTTCCGCTTGAACACCGAAGTCGGCCGCGACGTGCAGATGGCCGACCTCATGAAGGAATACGACGCCGTCTTCCTCGGCATGGGCACCTACACCTACATGAAGGGCGGCTTCCCCGGCGAAGACCTGCCCGGCGTGCTGGAGGCGCTGCCTTTCCTGATTTCCAACGCCAAGTACTGTCTCGGCCAGCTTTCCAGGGATGAAGCCTTCCACGACATGAAAGGCCGGCGCGTGGTGGTGCTGGGCGGCGGTGACACCGCCATGGACTGCAACCGCACCTCCATCCGCCAGGGTGCGATTTCCGTGACCTGCGCCTACCGCCGCGACGAAGCCAACATGCCCGGCTCCAAGCGCGAAGTCGCCAACGCCAGGGAAGAGGGCGTGAAGTTCCTGTGGAACCGCCAGCCGGTGGAAATCGTCGGCCATGACAAGGTCGAGGGCATCAAGCTCGTCACCACCGAGCTGGGCGCGCCCGATGCGCGCGGCCGCCGCACCCCGGTGGTGGTACCCGGCTCCGAAGAGATCATCCCCTGCGACCGCGTGCTCATCGCCTTCGGCTTCCGCCCCAGCCCGGCACCTTGGTTTACCGACCTCGGCCTCACCCTCGACCAGGGCGGCCGCCTCATCGCCAAGGGCAACGCGTTCATCGGCCAGACCGCCAACGAAAAGATCTTCGCCGGCGGCGACATGGTGCGCGGCTCCGACCTCGTCGTCACCGCGGTGTGGGAAGGGCGCGAGGCGGCGAAGGGCATGCTCGGCTACCTCGGCCTGAACTAGGGCCTGTTAGCGCTGACTCTCCGCCAATTGCAAACAAAAACAAGGCCGGGAAATCCCGGCCTTGTTTTTTTGCATGCCACAAATCAGAACAGGTAACTGTAGGTGAACTGCCAGTTGACCTGGCTGTGCTCGATGCGCACGCCGCTGTTCATCATGCCCGTGCCGGTCACCGACACTTCCGGCGCATGGCTCAGCGCGAAATCAATTTGCGACTGCCTGTCGAAGGCATAGCCGAAACCTGCGGTGTAGTGGCTCTCCACGATCGCGGGCCACAGGTAGCTGACCAGCTCATCCGGAATGGGATTCTTGCCGTGGTTGTAGCCCACGCGCCCGGTCAGGCTGTCGCTGAACTTCCACGCCAGGCCGAGCGCGACCACGGTCTGGTTGTCCCAGTCCTGCCGGAAGGGCGCCATGCCGCCGCCTGGCAGATGGATGGTGACGGTGTCCATGCTGTCGTTCCACAGCACCTGCTTGATGTCGGCCGCCGCCAGCAGGCGCGCGCTCGCCTGCCAGGCGAAGCCCAGGCCGATCATCGCCGGCATGTCGAAACCGGTCACCTTGTAGCCGCCGCCCTTGAGGTCGGGCAGGTTGCCGGCGGTCTGGTACACGCCGCCGACGGTGAGGGCGTCGTTCAGGCGATAAGTGAAGCCGAGCTTGGCCGCGAGGCTGTAGCCCTTGGCCTTGCCGGTAAAGTCGCTGTCGTCCTTGAAGTCGATGCCGTAGCCCGGCACGACCAGGTCCATGCCCGCCCAGACGACATCAATGCTGCCGCCCACGCTGAGGCGCGGGCTGGCCTGCCAGGCCAGCGGAAAAATCACGCGGCCCACGCCGACCTGCGCCATGTCGCCGGCCGAGTACTCCGTGCCCATGCCACCCTGGCCGTAGATGCCGGCGCCGTAAACGATGTCGCCCTGTTTTTTCACATAGCCGAAAGCCGGCATGTAGAACGCGTCCGCACTGGAAGTGCCGATGCCGGGCTGGGTATTCACGTCAGGGCCGACGTAGCCGACCATCACATCGATGCGACTGCCTTCCGCCATCAGGCCGAGGGTCGCCGGGTTGTTGGCGAGCGCCGCCGTGCCGTTGTCATACGCCAGGGCGGCGCCGCCCATGCCGGTGGCGATGGGGCCGTAGCCCTCCATGATCATGCCGTTGGTGGCCAGCGCCAGGGCAGGCGCAAAGACGCCCATCGCGGCGAAGCAGGCCGCGATTCTCTTGCGATGCATCGGGGAAACTCCTGAGGGGGGATTGAACAAAGCCGCTGATTGTACCGAATACCCGGCCCGGCAAACACCCCGATCATGTGCGAGTATTCTGCACCCAGGCCGCTCCCGCGCTCATCTCACGGCATTGTCGGCCACATCGCCGCCTGTTATGGTTGCAGCCATGGAGCATTTCCTGCTTGGCCTCGCCGCCATCGCCGTACTGGGCATTTCCGCCCAGTGGCTGGGCTGGCGCCTGCGGCTGCCCTCCATCCTGCTGCTGCTCGTATTCGGCATCCTCGCCGGCCCGGTAACGGGCTTCCTCCAGCCCGAGGAATTGTTCGGCAACCTGCTGTATCCCTTCGTCTCGCTGTCGGTCGCCGTCATCCTGTTCGAAGGCGGCTTGAGCCTTTCACTCAAAGAGTTGCGCGAGGTGGGCGGGGTGATGACGCGCTTGCTCACCATCGGCACACTGGCCACCTGGCTGTTGAGCGCACTCGCGGCACGCTGGATCCTGGGTTTCGACTGGCCACTGGCCACGCTGCTGGGCGCCATACTCGTGGTCACCGGCCCCACCGTCATCACACCCATGCTGCGCCACATCCGTCCGGTCGGCATCACCGGCCCCACCTTGAAATGGGAAAGCATCGTCATCGACCCGATCGGCGCCATGCTGGCGGTGCTGGTATTCCAGGTCATCACCCTGGCGGCCGACAGCTGGAGCGACGTCGCGTTGTCCCTGCTCGGCACCATTCTGGTCGGCGTGCTGGCCGGCCTGCTGGGCGCACTGCTCATGGTGGTCTTCTTGAAAAAGGACTGGGTGCCCGACTTCCTGCAGAACCCGGTGACACTGATGCTGGTGGTCGCGGTGTTTACCGCCGCCAACCTGCTCAGCCATGAATCCGGCCTGCTGGCGGTGACCGTGATGGGCTTCGCCATGGCCAACCAGAAACAGGTCAGCGTGCACCACATCGTCGAATTCAAGGAAAACCTGCGCGTGATGCTGATCGCAACGGTATTCATCCTGCTCGCCGCCAACCTGCGCCCGGCGGATCTCGCGAGCGTCGGTTACCTCAGCATTCCCTTCCTGCTGGCCCTGTTGTTCGTCGTGCGGCCGGCAGCGGTCTTCACGGCGACGCTGGGCTCGAAACTGACGACACAGGAAAAACTCTTCCTGTCCTGGATGGCACCGCGCGGCATCGTGGCCGCGGCGGTGTCCTCGGTGTTTGCGCTGCGGCTGCAGGAGCTCGGCTATCCCGGCGCGGAAAAACTGGTAGCGACAACCTTCCTGGCCATCATCGGCACCGTGGCGGTCTACGGACTGAGCTCGGGGCCGCTGGCCAGGCGCCTGCAGCTGACCCAGGCCGAGGCCGACGGCATCCTGTTCGTTGGCGGGCGCTTCTGGGTGCGGCGCATCGCCAAGGCGGTGCAGGAAGAAGGCTATCCGGTGCTGCTGGTGGACAACACCCTGCACAACGTGCTGGCCGCGCGCATGGAAGGCCTGCCTGCCGTCTATGCCAGCGCGTTCTCCGAATCGGTGCTGGAAAAAGCCAGCCTGGGCGGCATCGGACGCCTGCTGGCCATGACCGGCAACGACGATACCAACGCGCTGGCGGGGCTGCATTTCGCCTCGGTGTTCGGCCGCAACCAGATCTACCAGCTGGCGCCCGAGGAGAAACGCCTGCCCGACGAAGCCTCGCCGCATCTGCGCG
>DISR01000078.1:0-20121 GCA_002421825.1 Thiobacillus sp. UBA6205
AGGCAAAAATCAAAAATAAAGGCAATGCTTCCCCTGCCTTTCAATTTTGCCTTTTGATTTTCGCCTTTTGCCTTTTGCCTTTCCATGCTTTCCCCCAATAAGCAAACCGGCGGCACCCTGCTGGAACTGGCGGTCGCGGGGGCCATCATCGGCATCATCGCGACGGTTTTCCTGGGCTACATGCTGCGTTACCAGGAAGTCGCCGAGAAAACCGTCATGGAAACCACGGTCATCAACATGCGCACCGGCCTGAACCTGCGCATGGCGGAACTGATGGCAACAGACAGGATGCGTGACATGAGCGCGGTGGCGCAGCAAAACCCCATCGATTGGCTGGAGTCACCGCCCCCCAACTATCTCGGCCAGATCGACAACCCCGAGCCGGACGCCATCCCTCCCGGCAGCTGGTATTACGACAGCGGGCGGCGGCAACTGGTCTACCGGCCCGACCGTGCGCGCTACCTCAAACCCGGCCCGGACGGCGAAAAGCTTATCCGTTTCCGTGTCACCGCAAAGACACACCCCGGCCAAAACAGCCGCCCGGCGCGGGTCGAAGGCGTGACTTTGACCCCGGTTATCCCGTATGATTGGCCCGTGTTTTGAGGCATCGGGCCGTCGCCAACCGACCGGCCCGTCATGCGGGGAAAATAGAATGCACAGACAGCAAGCCGGCTTCACCCTCATCGAACTGGTCGTCGTCATCGCCATCATCGGCATCCTGGCGGCCACCGCCCTGCCGCGCTACGTCAACATGCAGTCGCAGGCGCGCGCCGCCAAGGCCCAGGCCATCTACGGTTCCATCAAGTCCGCCGCCGCACTCGCCCGCGCCAACTGCATGGTGGACCTGGCCGGCCTGACCAGCCCCAGCACCTGCACGTCGACGGCCGGCACCACCAACATGGACGGTATCGCAGTGGAAATGGTGAACCAGTACCCTGCGGCCACCGAAAACGGCATCATCGCTGCCGCCCAAATCAATCCAAACGCCGACGGCCTGAATATTACTTACGGCACCCCCCTACAAATCGACATTCAAGGCGGTACAGTCTGCCGGATTACCTACACTGCTGCTGCAGCAGGCCCTACGGCGCCCAATATCACCTTGGACACCAGCAATTGCTAGTCGAAAAGTACCAAAAAAAGACCTGAATCTCCCCTAAAGAAACAGTGTCTTGTGACGATAAAGGGCTTGAGGCCAAGTCGGCTTGAAGCCAAAATGCCGAAAACATAGATTTTTTTACCTGGAGAACACGATGCGGAGCACTCAAAAAGGTTTCACCCTGATCGAACTGGTTGTGGTGATCGTCATTCTTGGCATTCTGGCGGCGACTGCGCTGCCGAAGTTCATCGATCTCAGCGCCGATGCCGAACAAGCGGCGACCGAGGGTGTGGCTGGTGCTTTGAGTTCGGCTTCCGCCATCAACTACGGCGCCAGGAAAGCCAATAGCAGCAAGGGCGTGGCCATCGCAAACTGCCAAGACGTCAGCAATGCATTGCAAGGCGGCTTGCCCAACACCGATTACACGATTGGCTCGGTAGCGGTTACTGCCGACGCAACGGCAACCTGCACGCTCAGCGGCCCGGGTTCCGCCTCTGCGACTTTCACTGCCCTGGGCATCTAAGCAGTTAATCTATAAAAGACAGCCTGCGCGATCGCAGGCTGTTTTTTTATGTTCGGTTTCATCTCTTCCCAATCCCTGCAAGCCGAGGCCAGCGAGGCGCTGGAGGCCTTTGCGCGCGTGTGCCCGCCGCCGGCCAAGGTGACAAAGGGCAAACCCGTGCCGGAACAGAAAATCATCGAATCGCTGGAATTGCTCAAGCAGCGGATGACGGCATATGCCAAAAGCCAGCGCCTGAGCTTTATCGGCCGCGCCAGGCTGGCGAAGGCGCTGCAATCCGAAATGCAGGCTCAGGGCTATCCGGGCGAACTGGTCTCGCGCGTGGTCGGCGCAATCACCCTGGGCGCGCTAGTGGCACCTGACCGCCGCCCCTGAGCGGCAGGCGGCAGGGGCAAAGCCTTGAAAATCGGGCTCAAACAACGGGTCATGGCGCGGCTGCTGCGCATGGCAGGTGCGCGGCTTGCGCGCTCCGGGCACGCCCGGCTCGTCAGTCAATTATTCAGGGCAGCCGACGAACTCGCTCCCGCAGAGGTTCCGCCCTACGCCCAGGCGCAGGCCATGTGGCTGGAAGGCCGCCAGCAGGAAGCCCGCCCTCTGCTGGAAAACATCCTGGCCGCACAACCTGACCACCCCGAGGCCAACAACCTGTTCGGGATCGCCCTGCTAAATGACGGCGACGAGGCCGCGGCTCGGGTACATTTCGAGCGAGCGCTTGCGGCAAGGCCTGATTTCCCCGCCCCGCTCAACAACCTCGGCAACATCCACCTTGCCGAGAATGAATTCGAGGACGCCGCGCGCTGCTATCGCGTTGCCTTGGCGCATAAGCCTGATTACGTCGAGGCGCTTACCAATCTTGGCGCCGTTCTCAACCTGCAGGGTGACAGTACAGATGCGGAAGCTTATTGCCGCAAAGCGGTGGAACTGGCGCCCGATTTTGCCGGCGCGCACTGCAACCTCGGCAATATCCTGCTGAGTCAGGATCGTGGCGGCGAAGCGGTGGCCTGCTATCGCGAGGCGCTCAGGCTGAGCCCGGGACTGCCGGAGGCGTTGATCAACCTGGCGCTAGTCATGCAGGACCACGGTTATCTGCCGGGCGCGCTGGAATATTACGAGAAGCGCGCCCAGCGCCATCCCAATGACTTTCTGCCCCACGTTCGCATCGCGCAGGCCCTGCAGGCGATGGGACGATGGGATGACGCAGCGCAGAGCCTAGAACGCGCGCGCGAGCTGAAACCCGACTCCATCGAAGTGCTAACCACGCTCTCGACGAATTTCGTTTACATCGGCGATGTGCACACCGGAACCGAATACCTGAAACGACTGCTGGACGCCACACCACAGAATGCGAATGCGCAATCGCGACTGGTATTCGACAGCATGTATTTGCCTAGCCGTACTGGCGGAGAAATATGTCGGGGCTTCAGGGAATGGGCTGAACTCTACGCTACCCATCCACTGCTGCCGCTTCCGCCCGCAACTTCGGCCGAGCCTGAAAGACGCCTGCGAATTGGCTATGTGTCGCATGATTTCCGCAGACATTCGGTTGCCTATTTCCTCGAGCCCATCCTGCGCCACCACGACCATGCCGGATTCGAGGTTTACTGCTATTCGACCCTGCTGGACGGCGACCAGGTTACAGAACGTTTCAGGGCACTCACGGACCAGTGGCGCGACATTTCCACCCTGTCCGAACAGGCAACCGTGGAATTGGTGCGAGAAGACCAGATAGACCTCCTGATCGATCTTTCTGGCCATACCAGCGGCAATCGGCTGGGAGTGTTCGCCCGCAAGCCTGCGCCGGTACAGGTTACCTACCTGGGGCATCCGGCCACGACCGGCCTCGACGCCATCGATTACCGCCTGGGCGATGCCGTCACTGACCCTCTGGAACTCGTGGCCGGCCATTACAGCGAAACCCTCTGGCGGCTGCCCGGCTGTTTCCTTACCTACCAGCCATCCGACAACGCTCCGCCGGTATTGCCCTCGCCTTCTACCGCCAACGGCCATGTCACCTTCGGAAGCTTCAACAACCTCACAAAGGTTAACGACGAGGTCATCGCCGTCTGGGCCAGAGTACTGAACGCCGTACCAAATTCGCGCTTGATGCTGAAGTTTTATGCGCTGTCCTCGGTGCGCGGGCGCAAGCGCATCGTCGACGGCTTTGCCGCGCACGGCATTGCGGAGGAGCGGCTCGACCTCGTTGGTTGGAGCGCAGGCCCCAATGAGCATCTGAGCATCTACAACAAGATCGACATCGCCCTCGACACCTTCCCCTACAACGGCACCACCACCACCTGCGAAGCGCTGTGGATGGGGGTGCCGGTCGTGTGTCTGCAAGGAGAACGTCATTCCGCCCGCGTCGGCGCCAGCCTGCTGCATGCGCTCGGCTTGCAGGAACTGCTGGGTAGCGATGTGGGGGCATTCGTACGCATCGCGGCGGCGCTTGCCGAAGACCCTGCGCGCCTGGCCACCTTGAGAGCCAGCCTGCGCGAGAGGATGACAGCCTCGCCCCTGCTCGACCACGCAGGCTTCACCCGCAAGCTGGAGGCCGCCTACCGCGACATGTGGCGCGCCTATTGCACGCGCCGCAAGGAAGAAACGCCAAAGGCCGCAAGCGGGGAAAGCGTCGACCGCACCATTGCGCTCGACCTCGCCGGCGTGGCAAAAATCTACCTGCCCGACTCCTGGCAGATCATCAGCCGCTACGTAATAGAAGAACGCGGGGATTGGTTCGAGGATGAAATCCGTTTCGTGCGCAAACTGTTCGGGCCGGGCCTGCGTGCGATAGACGTGGGCGCGAACTATGGCGTTTACACCCTGTCCATGGCGGCCTTGGCCGGGTCTTCCGGCAGCATTCACGCATTCGAACCGTGCTCAGCCACTGCCGCGATGCTGCACGAAAGTCTCAAGGAGAATGGCTTCAGCCAAGTGAGCGTGATCGAGCGCGCGGTGTCGGACAAGGTGGGGCGCGGGCATTTCAGGATAGAGGGCAATTCCGAGCTTAACCGCCTGATCGATGCGCCCGACTCCGTCGAGGCCGATAAAGGCGTGGATGTGACCACGCTCGACCATTGCCGCGAGGAATTCGGCTGGGGCGCGCTGGACTTCATCAAGATAGATGCCGAAGGCCAGGAACCGCAGGTGGTACGCGGTGCGACACGCCTGCTCACCGAAACCTCGCCGCTGGTCATGGCCGAATACAAACACGGCCAGAATATCAATCACGAGGTGATCGAAGCCTTCACCGACCTGGGATACAAAGCCTACCGGCTGGTGCCGGGTTTGATGGTGCTGGTGCCGGTAGCCGATGCCTCTGCGCTGGATCCCTACCAGTTAAACCTGTTCTTCTGCAAGGATGACAGGGCAGAAATGCTGGCCGCGCAGGGATTTCTGGTCATGCAGGAATCTGCGCAGGACACCGCCGAGAGCAAGGCGGCCAACGCATATGCGCACGCCCTGGAATGCCATGCCAGGGCGCGTGAAGCCGGAACGCCGGCTGCCGCTCGCCTTGCAGCGCTTGAACAGGCGCTGGCCTCGGCGCAACGGGTTGTCGCGGACGATCCTTCCATTCCACACCAACTCACATTGGCGAGAATACTTGCGGACCTGGGTTTGCGAGACAACGCCCGCGCAGCATTCGCATCCATTTTAAAGGCGCTGAAACGCAACGCCGAGATTGCAGCGCAGCCTAGTCTTGCACCATCCATCGAATTCGAGTCTATCGAATGCACAGGCGATCGGCGCGACTGGATGCTGGCGGCAGTCGGATCATGGCTCGCGAGGAACGAGGCATTTTCTTCCTATTTCGCCGGCGATGCCTGCTTGCGGCACTGGCAGGTGGTGAGGGCATCGGGCTGTTATGCGGAGGAAGCGCAGCGGAACATAGACCTTGTCCTGCAACGCAAGCGCAGCGCCGACGCCACCAAGCTCGCGTAGCCGCGCTTTTTGGTAAACTGGGCGGCAGGTTTGGAAAGCGCCACCAATAGGGGATTTTGCTCAAAATTAATGCGAAATTGTGCCAGGCAAACGACCATGCGTTTAAAAGCCGAACAAATCGAAGCCGCCATGCCGGAAACTGAAAAAATACCGGTGCTTGTTCTGAGCATGGCCGCAGGCTCGTTCGATGCGTCATCCGTCAAACCCTGTCACGGTTCTTTTGACAATCCGCCAAAACAGGAACGCGGCTTCACCCTGCTCGAACTGATCGTGATCATCGGCATCATCGGCATCCTGGCGGTAGTCGCCCTGCCGCGCCTGCAGGATGAGGGGTTCAGGCAGCGGGCCTTCCATGACCAGACCCTGGCGACGCTGCGCTATGCGCAGAAAGCCGCCATCGCACAGCGCCGCACCGTGTGCGTCACCGCCGGCGCCAGCAGCCTCGCACTGACCATCGCCTCCGCCGCGAACTCCGCCGTCTGCGATACCAATCTCGCCGGCCCCGGCGGCGGCAGCCCGTTCACCGTGACCGCGCCTTCGGGCGTGAGTTATTCGGCTTTTGCCAGTTTCACTTTCGGCTCTCTAGGGCAACCGAGCGCCACCCAGTCTTTCCAGGTAAGCGGCGTTGCGGACAGCATCACCGTGGAAGCGGAAACCGGCTATGTGCATTAAGTCTATGTGCATTAAGAAACAGGCCGGCATCAGCCTGATCGAGCTGATTCTCTACATCGTCATCGTCAGCGTCGGCCTCGCCGGGATTTTGTCGGTGATGAACGTCACCACCCGGCACAGCGCCGACCCCATGGTGCGCAAGCAGGCGCTCGCGGTGGCGGAATCGCTGCTGGAGGAAATCACGCTCAAGGAATACGCCAACCCCACGGGCGGCTACAGCGGCGCGGACCGCGCGCAGTTCGACGACGTGGACGACTACAACGGCTACACGGCGCCGGCGATCGTCGACATCGCCGGCAACGCGATCGGCGCCTTGAGCGATTACAGCGTCGACTCGGTCAGCGTCTCGGTCTCCGCGCTGACCGGCGTCGCGGAGGCCAAGCTCATCACCGTCACCGTCAGCGGGCCGGGCGGTGAAACCATCGCGCTTTCCGGGTATCGCACCCACTATGCGCCGTAAGCCTGCCTTCCTCCTCTCGGCACGGCGCGAAGCCGGCTTCACCCTGGTCGAGCTGATCGTGGTGATCGCCATCACCAGCATCATCGCGGCGGTGGTGGCGGTATTCATCCGCGCGCCGGTCGAGGGCTATTTCGATGCGGCGCGGCGCGCGGAACTCACCGATACCGCCGACACCGCACTGCGCCGCATGGCGCGCGACTTGCGTTTGGCCCTGCCCAACAGCGTGCGCACCAACGGCAGCGCGGTCGAATTCCTGCAAACCCGCACCGGCGGGCGCTATCGCACCGAGCCGGCGGCGGCGGGCGCGCCCAAGTGCGGCAGCCTGGACGAGGATGTACTCGATTTCACCGCCACCGACGATTGTTTCGAAGTGCTGGGCAGCCTGATCCCCGCCGCCGCGGCCGGCGACATGGTGGTGGTCTACAACCTGGGCATCGAGGAGGCGACGGCTTACGACAACGACAACACCGCGACCGTGGCTGCCGCCTCGGACGCCAGCCACATCGTGCTGACCGCCGCCACGCAGTTTCCCTTCGAGTCGCCGGGCAGCCGCTTCCATGTGGTGAGCGGGCCGGTGAGCTATGTCTGCGCCGGCGCGGGCACGCTCAACGGCACCGGCACCGGCACCCTGCGGCGCTACTCGGGCTACGCCATGACTTCCGCGCAAAACGTCCCGCCCGCCGGCGGCAGCAATGCCCTGCTGGCGGACAAGGTGAGCGCGTGCGCCTTCGTCTACGAGCAGGGCGTCACCGAGCGCAGCGGGCTGGTGTCGATGCAGTTGCAAATCACCGAGGACAGCGAAACCGTGTCGCTCTACCATGAGGTGCATGTGCCCAATGTGCCCTGACACGCGCCCCCCTGTCCGCGCCCAGCGCGGCTTCGCCCTGGTGACGGCAATCTTCCTGCTGGTGGTGCTGGCCGTCCTGGGTGCCGCCATGCTGACTTTCTCCTCCGCCCAGCACGTGGGTTCCGCGATGGACGTGCAGGGCGCACGCGCCTATCAGGCCGCGCGCGCGGGCATCGAGTGGGGCGCCTACCAGGCACTGCGCAACAGCAGTTGCGCAGCCTCCACCAATGTCGCGCTGGCCGGCAACCTCGCCGGCTTCAGCCTGGTGGTGGAATGCGACGATACGACCTACGATGCGCTGACCGCCTACCAGATCACCGCCACCGCCAGCGCCGGCAGCACCGGCGAAATCAGCCGCGTGGAGCGCCAGCTGCAGGCGAGGACCGTGAAATGAGCATGACGAAACCCCGCTGCGGCACCACCGAACGCCTGCCCCGCCTGGCGCGCTTCGCCGCGCTGCTCCTGACATGCCTGGGCGCGTTCCTGTTTTCCGCGCCGGCGTTCGCCGGCACCACCATCAATTCCGTCACGCTGGACGGCAGCGCCTACAGCAGCGGCAACCCTTATTACGTGCGGCCAGGGCAGGTGATCGCGGTCGTCATGAACGTCACCAAGGCCGGCAATCCGCCATGGCGCTCCAGCGGTGCCGATTTCGGCTACGGCGCGGTCTGGACGCTGGGCACGAACTGCTCGTACTACAACGGCGGCGTAAGCCCGGGCAACGGCACCTACAACCACAGCTTCAGCAGCACCGTGAACCCTGCGCTGACGGACGGGACCATCCTCAGTCCCTTTTTCCACACCTTTGTGAATACCGCCTGCGGAGGCCAGGGGGCCGGCGATTCCCTGACATGGGCCAGCGCCATGATCATTGATGCCGTTCCACCCACCGTTATTTCCATCCTGCGCACCGACGCCAGCCCGACCGGCGCGTCGAGCGTTTCCTGGACGGTCACCTTCAGCGAAGGCGTGAGCGCCGTCGACGCAGGCGATTTCGCACTGGTCCAGGCGGGCGGCGTGAGCGGCGCCTTTATCACCTCGGTCACCGGCAGCGGCACCACCTGGACGGTGACCGCCAACACCGGCACCGGCAACGGCACCCTCGGCCTCAACCTGGCCGACAACGACACCATCGTCGACCGCGCGGGCAACCCGCTCGCCGGCGCCAGCGACGGCAGCCTCGTGGGGCAGGTCTACACCATCAACCGCGTCAGCAACTTCGACGCGGTCGAGGCCGGCGCGGCCAGGGCCACGCCCATCTACACCAAGCGTGCCGGCGTGGCCTTTCCGCTCGACATCCTCGCGCTCAACAGCGACAACACCATCAGCACGGGATATACCGGCACGGCAAGCGTGCAGCTCGTGGATGCCAGCGGGGGGGATCCCTGCGGCAGCATGCCCGTGTTGCAAAACTCGGGCAACCTGGCTTTCACCGCCCCCGACGCCGGCCGCAAGTCCATGAACTTCACCTACAACAGCGCCGCGCGCAACGTCCGCGTCCGCATCAGCGACGCCTCGGCAGGCGTCACCGGCTGCTCGACCGACGGCTTTGCGATCCGGCCCGCCAGCTTCACCGTCACCTCCTCGAACGCCAACGCCGACGACACGGGAACCAGCGTGAGCGCCACGCCCATCATCGCCGCCGGTGCGAACTTCGCGCTCACCGCGACCGCGCTCGCCGGCTACGACGGCACGCCGCAGATCGATGCCACCAAGCTCGCCGCCCACGGCGGCGCCGTGCAGACGGGCAGCCTGGCTGGCAGCTTCGGCGCCGCCAGCGCGCTGACCGGCATCGCGAGCGGCGCGGCCTTCACCTACAGCGAGGTCGGCTATTTCAACTTCGCCGCCAACGGCGTTTATGACGACAGCTTCACGACGGTGGACCAGCCGAACGACTGCACCGGCGATTTTTCCAACACCGCCGTCGGCGGCAAGTACGGCTGCAAGTTCGGCAACAGCGCGGCAAGCGTCTACTTCGGACGCTTCATCCCCGATCACTTCACAGTGGCGGCCGGCACGCTGACCAATCGCAGGCTGTTGTCGTGCACGCCGGACTCCGACTTCACCTATGCCGGCGAGCAACTGCGCGTCGCCTTCACGCTGACGGCACGAAACGGCGCGGGCAACCAGACCCAGAACTACACGGCGGCGAGCGGCTTCGCCCGGCTAAACGGAACCACGATCGCGAACTTCGGCTTCGGCGCGGTGGACCTGGCCGACGCCACGGCCCCCGTGACTGCCACCGCGCTTACCGCAGACCTGGGACTGGTGTCGTCCAGCGGCACCTGGACGACGGGGACGGGATCGTTCACGGCCGATCTCGGGCTCAACCGGGCAGCCGCGCCGGACGGCCCCTACGAGTCCTTCAAGCTCGGCATCGACCCCGAAGACGACGACGGCGTGAAACTCGACAGCGGCAGCTACGACCTCGACACCAGCGTGCCTACGGACACCGACGACCGCGCCCTGGTGGGCACGACGAAAATCCGCTACGGCAGGCTGCGCCTGTCCAACGCCCACGGCTCGGAACTGCTCGACCTGCCCATCCCCATCCAGACGCAGTACTGGAACGGCAGCCTTTTCGTCACCAACGCGGACGACAGCTGCACCACGCTGGGAAGCGACAACATCGGACTGGGCAACTACAAGAAGAACCTGAACAGCGGCGAGACGGCTTTCAGTTCCGCGACGATCACGTTCGCCGCGGGCGTGGGCACGAATCTGAAGCTGACCAAGCCGAACCTTGGCAACAGCGGCAGCGTGGATCTGGTGATCGACCTCGGCACCACGACCACGCCCGCCATGTGTCCGACCTGGACGCCCGTCACTGCGCCAACGGCAGGGGCCGGCATGAGTTATTTGCGCGGCGCCTGGTGCGGCGGCGCCTACGACCGCGATCCCACCGCCCGCGCCACCTTTGGCGTGCACAGGAACGCGAACGAATTCATTTACCTGCGGGAGATGTATTGAAAGGCAGTTGTCAGCAAAAGCAAAATGACGTGAATGGTTAAAAAGTGACAATTCTTGGCACAGGAGAACCATTTCCCTTTAAAATCAATTGACAGCGGTATTTTATTGAATTAGTTTCAGAAAAACATAAAACAGACTGTGGGCATGGGGTTATTCAACAGGGCAAAAAAATCAGACGGCTGGATGGCGATCACGTTTGCCGGTGATCTGGCATGCGCCGCGCACGTGCGCCGTCCCTCTTCCGCCGCCCCCGCGGTAACGCTGGCGACCTGCCATGCCGCGGACTCCGTTGAAGCCGCGCTGGAAAAGCTCGCCAGGGAGTGCCATGCGGACCATCATCAATGCACCACCCTGCTGGGGCCAGGGGAATACCAGATGCTTTCGGTCGACTCGCCCAGCGTGCCGCCTGCCGAACTGAAGACTGCCATCCGCTGGCGGCTGAAGGACTTGCTCGATTTCCACATCGACGATGCCACCATCGATGTGCTGGACGTCCCCCAGGACAAAAATGCGCCGCCGCGCAGCCATGCCATGTACGCCGTCGCCGCGCGATCTTCGGTCATCGAAGAACGCCAGTCCCTGTTCGGCCACGCCAGGATTCCCCTTGCCGCGATCGACATTCCCGAAATGGCGCAGCGCAACATCGCCGCCCTGGTGGAGCCGGAAGGCCGCGGCATCGCCATGCTGTCCTTCGACGCCGAGGGCGGTCTGCTCACTTTCAGCGCCGGCGGCGAGCTCTATCTTGCACGCCGCATCGACGTGCCGCTTGCCGGCCAATCCGGCACCGAGCAAAGAAGCGCGACCTTCGACAGAATCACGCTTGAATTGCAGCGCTCGCTCGACCACTTCGACCGCCAGTACCACTATGTGACGCTCGCCAAGCTGGTGCTGGCGCCGCTCGGCCCGGACGGCGCCGGGCTGCGCGAGCACCTGGCGGAAAACCTGTATACGCCCGTGGAGTCCCTCGATCTCGGCAGCGTGCTCGACCTCTCCGCCGCACCCGCATTGAAACAGGCGGAGTTGCAGCGGCGCTATTTCCTCACGCTCGGCGCCGCCCTGCGCCACGAGGAGAAGGTGCTGTGAGCCAGCAGATCAACCTCTACAATCCGCTGCTGCTCAAGCAGCAGAAGCTGTTCTCGTTCGGCACCATGGTACAGGCGCTCGGCCTGATCCTGGCGGGCTCGCTGCTGTTCTACGCTTACGCCTGGCACAGCACCTCGTCGCTGGAAAACCAGAATGCCGAGGCCGCGCGCATGCATGCGGCCGCCCTGGCGCGGATCGAGCAGGTCAAGTCCGAATCGGGCGCGCGTGCGCCCAGCAAGCTGCTGCAGGAAGAAGTCGCCCGCATGGAAGCCCAACTGGGAACGCGGCAGGGCATCGTCGCCCTGCTCGAACGCGGCGAACTCGGCAACAAGCAGGGATTTTCCGAATATTTCCGCGCGCTCTCGCGGCAAACCGCCGACGGACTGTGGCTCACTGCCTTCAAGGTCAACGGCGCGGGCGAGGTGGCGATCAGCGGGCGCACGCTCAAGCCCGAACTGGTGCCTGCTTTCATCAGCCAGTTGAAGCGCGAGAACGCGATGGAAGGCAAGACCTTCGCCATGCTGGAAATGCGGCTCCCAGACGCCGCTCCCTCGCCGGACGGCAAGCCGGCCCATCCGCCCTACATCGAATTCAGCCTGCACAATGCCGAAGCGGGGGCGGCAAGATGAAGCAGATCAGGCAAAAATGGCAAAACCTGGCGGATCGCGTCGACGCCATGAGCCTGCGCGAGCGCGTGCTCATCTTCGCCGCGGCGGCTCTGCTGCTGATCACGCTGGCGAACATGCTGCTCATCGACCCGCTGCTGTCTCGCCAGAGCGTGCTGTCCAGGCAAGTCGTGCAGACGCAGGCCCAGACCAATGCCCTGCAGGCGCAGATTCAGGTGCTGGCGTCCGCAAGGAACGTCGACCCCGACGAGGCGCTCCGCGCGCGTCTGCAGCAGATGCAGGAAGAGATGTCCGGCGCCGACGCCGTGCTGCGCGATTTCCAGAGCGGCCTGGTCTCGCCGCAGCAGATGCCCGCCATGCTGGAAGACATCCTGCTGCGCAACCGCGCGCTGCGCCTGGTTTCGCTGAAAACCCTGCCGACACAGGATCTGGCAGTCGCCGTCGAGGAAGCCGCCGCGCAGGCCGAAGGCAAAGGAACCACACCTGCTCCTGCGCAGCAGGCCGGCGTATTCCGGCACGGCGTGGAAATCACGGTGCAGGGCAGCTACGCCGACCTGCTGCGCTACCTGACGGCGATGGAAGCCTCGCCCTACCGCATGTTCTGGGGCAAGGCCGACCTCAAGACGGACGTTTATCCGAAAGCGACGCTTACCCTGACGCTGTATACCCTGAGTCTGGACAAGGCATGGCTGGCAATATGACGGAAATTCAAAAGGCAAAAGGCAAAAATCAAAATTCAGAAATGGCGGCCAGGGCGCTTCCAGCTTCCGTCTTTCATTTTTGCCTTTTCACTTTTGCCTTTTGCCTTTTGCCTTTTTCATCGGCAACGGCCAATGAAGTTTTGCGCGACCCGACCCGCCCGCCCGCAGCCCTGTACGCTCCCGACGGCTGGGGCGAAATCGAGACCGGCCCGGTGCTGCAATCCGTACGGATTTCGCAGGGCCGGTATACTGCGGTCATCAGCGGCGAAACCGTCAGGGTCGGCAGCAGGTACGGCGAAGCCCGGGTGATCAGAATCAGGGAAACCGAAGTGGTGCTGAAAACCGGAGACAGCTTGCAGACATTGAAGCTCTTTCCCGATGTGGAGAAACGCCCCGCCGCGAAAAACAAGCGCAGCAAGCGCTGACGGCGGCAGCGAAAAGGAAAACAAGCCATGCGAGAACCAAGACTCTTCTGCCAACTGCGCCCTGCCGTCCCGGCCCTGATCGGGCTGGCCGCGCTGACCCTGGCCGGCTGCGCGGAACTGGACACCAAAAAGGACAGCGCCGCACGCGACCAGATCAATGCGGAACTCGCCAAGGCCGCAGAAAGCAAACCCCAGACGGTGCAGCCCGCCGCAGTCGACGCCGCCTTGCTGCCGCCGCTCAAGGTCGACATGCCCAAGGCCAGGAAGGTGCTGGAAGAGCGCTTCGACCTCTCCATCAACAATGCGCCGGCGGGCCAGGTGTTCATGAGCATCGTGTCCGGCACGCGCTACAGCATGCTGGTGCATCCGGACGTGCGCGGCAGCATCTCGGTCAACCTCAAGGATGTCACCGTGTTCGAGGCGCTGGACGCGATCCGCGAACTTTACGGCTACAGCTACAAGGTGGACGGCACGCGCATTTTCATCCACCCGTTGACCATGCAATCCAGGGTGTTCCAGGTGAACTACCTGAGCGCAAACCGCAAGGGCACCTCCGACGTGCGCGTGGTCTCCGGCTCGGTGAGCGACGCCCCCATCGGCGCGCAGCAGGGCACCGGCATGGCGCCCACCACCACCCAGGGCGGCGGACAGTCGCAAGCGATCCAGAGCACGCGCATTTCGACCTCGTCGGAAGTCAATTTCTGGAACGAACTGGCGACTGCGGTACGCACCATCGTCGGCACGGAAGACGGCCGCAGCGTGGTGGTGAGCCCGCAATCCGGCGTCATCGTGGTGCGCGCCCTGCCCAACGAACTGCGCGCGCTGGAAA
The DNA here is from genome assembly GCA_002421825.1 of Thiobacillus sp. UBA6205. GTDB lineage: Bacteria > Pseudomonadota > Gammaproteobacteria > Burkholderiales > Thiobacillaceae > UBA6918. The sequence continues at coordinate 14,169 of DISR01000078.1, forward strand.
ACTATCTCAAGGCCACCCAGTTGTCGGTGGACCGCCAGGTGATCCTGGAAGCCAAGATCATCGAAGTCGAACTGAACAACAATTTCCAGGCCGGCATCAACTGGTCGGCCTTCTCCAGCGGCAAGAACCATGGCCTGTCGATCGGCTCCGCCGCGCCGGGAACCATCCTGCAGACCACGGGCCCGCTGGCGACCGGCGTTTCCTCGATCGACTACGCCACCAAGACCTTCTCGGGTTCCACGCTTTACTCGAACCCGGGCGGCGACCTGATCACCGATCCCTCCCTGCTCGGCGGCCTCTTCGGCCTGGCTTTCCAGACCAGCAACTTCGCCGCGCTGATGCAGTTCCTGGAAACCCAGGGCGACGTGCACGTGCTGTCCAGCCCGCGCATTGCCACGCTCAACAACCAGAAGGCCGTGCTCAAGGTCGGCACCGACGATTTCTTCGTCACCAACGTCAGCAGCACCACGACCACGGGCACCGCCACCACCACCACGCCCAACGTGACCCTGCAGCCCTTCTTCTCCGGCATCGTGCTGGATGTGACGCCGCAAATCGACGAGAACGACAACATCACACTGCACATCCATCCGGCCATCAGCGACGTCACCACCAAGACCAGCGAGATCGACCTCGGCGACGTGGGCACCCTGCGACTGCCGCTCGCTTCCAGTACGGTGAGCGAAACCGACAGCATCGTGCGCGCGCGCGACGGCCAGGTGGTCGCCATCGGCGGCCTGATGAAATCGGCTTCGACAAACGACAAGTCCCAACTGCCGGTGGCAGGCGACATCCCCCTGCTCGGCCACCTGTTCAAGCAGACCAGTCGTGCCAGCGTGAAGAAGGAACTGGTGATCCTGCTCAAGCCGACCATCGTGAAGAACGGCGACTGGAGCCAGGACATCCTGCAAAGCCAGGAGCGCATCCAGCGCATGCAGCGCAGCGAAGGCGGCACCGCATCGACCCAATGACGGCGGGAGGAGACGTGCGGCCATGTATCTAGCCCATTTCGGCCTGCGCGAATTCCCGTTCAGCATCACCCCCGACACCAGCTTCTTCTTTTCCAGCGCCGACCACCAGGAAGCGCTCAACACCCTGCTGATCGCCGTCAGGAACGGCGAGGGCTTCATCAAGATCACCGGCGAGGTGGGCACCGGCAAGACCCTGCTGTGCCGCCAGTTCCTTTCCGGCATCAACCGCGATGCCGCGGACGGACAGGGCCGCTTCGTCACCGCCTACATTCCCAATCCCTATCTCGAGCCGCGCACGCTGCTGCTGGCGCTGGCCGAGGAAATCGGCATCGAGCTGGAACGCGAAGCCGACCAGTACCGCCTGCTGAAATCGCTTACTCGCGCGCTGCTCGATTTCGCGCGTGCCGGCAAGCGCGTGGTGCTCTGCCTCGACGAAGCCCAGGCCATGCCGCTGGAGAGCCTGGAAGCGATCCGCCTGCTGTCCAACCTGGAAACCGAGAAGCGCAAGCTGCTGCAGATCGTCCTGTTCGGCCAGCCCGAGCTCAACCAGAAGCTGCATCAGGATTCGATACGGCAATTGAACCAGCGCATCATGTTTCATTACCACCTGGGCCCGATCAACCGCGACGATCTCGAGTACTATCTGGCGCACCGCCTCAGTGTGGCAAGATTCAAGGGTGAAGGCCTGTTCAGCCAAGGCGCGATCAGGCAGCTGCATGCGGCGAGCGGCGGCATCCCGCGCCTGGTGAATATCCTCGCGCACAAGGCCCTGATGCTGGCTTACGGCGAAGGCAGGCAGCGAATCGAGGGACGACATGTGCGCGCAGCGGCGAGAGATACCGAGGCGGCCAGAAAAAATCCGTGGCGCTGGTGGGCAGCGGCGGCCGCCCTGCTGCTCGTTGCCGGCGCCGGACTGGGGTGGATGAGTTTGCGATGAGCCTGATCAATCAAATGCTGCAGGACCTGGAAAAGCGCCAGCCGGGCGGGGAAACCCACCCGCTGTCTGCCGTGCGCGCCGCAACCAGGTACCGCAAGGTGCGCTATTTCTGGCCCTTGCTGCTATTGCTGGTCGCCGCTGCCGGCGCGCTTGCCTGGCAGTTGCTGCAGGCGCCCGCCTCCTTCGGGCCGGCGCCACAACCCTTGACCGCTGCCGCTCCGCTGCCGGCCGCCGCGCTCCCTGCCGCCATCGAGCCGGAATCCAGGCCGATGCCGGAATCCCCCCCCGAAACCTCTGCGGAGCCTGCAGCGGTTTCCGGGCCCGCCGTCGACGCGCCTGCGAGCCGCCCCCCTGTCCTGTCCGGCCTGAAGGAATCGACCGAACTCAGCTTCATGCCCCGGCCTGCAGAACCCGCTCCGAAAACTGCCGGCCTGCCGCCACCGCCGGCCGCAAAAAAACTGCCGCCGGCAACTTCACAGGTCGCCCCGATCATCACCTCTGATGCGGCAACTCCGGCCAACGTCACCAAACAGGTCAGGCAACTCACCCCCTCTCAGCGCGCGGAAAACGAATACCGCAAGGCCTTGTCCCTCGTCCAGCAGGGCCGGGTCGCCGAAGCGACGGACGCGCTCTCCCTCGCCCTGCAGCAGGATGCACGGCATGCCGCGGCGCGCCAGACGCTCATCGGCCTGCTGATCGAAGCACGACGCTTCGGCGAGGCGGAACGCAGGCTGCAGGAAGGACTGAGCCTCGACCGCGCCCAGCCAGAATTGGCCATGACCCTGGCGCGCCTGCAGGTCGAACGCGGCGACACCGATGCCGCCATCACGACCCTGGAACGCAGCCAGTCCCATGCCGCCGACCGTGCCGATTACCAGGCTTTCATGGCGGCGTTGTTGCAGCGCCAGGGTCGCCACGGCGAGGCCATCGAACATTACCGCCAGGCCCTGCGCCGCTCGCCGTCCGCCGTCTGGCAGATGGGCCTGGGCATTTCCCTGCAAGCCGAAAACCGTTACCAGGAAGCGCGCGAAGCCTTCAGCCGCGCCAGAGCCGCCAATACCCTCAGCCCCGAATTGCAGGCTTTCGTCGAGCAGCGTCTCAGACAACTAGGGCAGTGAAATCCCTATTAACCACGGGGGACACGGGGAGCACGGGGAAGGCCAAGTAAAAAGTATATTTCTTGCAACTCCCAAAATTGAATTCTTTCAGGGTTTTCCCCGTGTCCCCCGTGCTCCCCGTGGTTAAAGGTTTTTTCGCTTTTTCCGCAAACCTGGCCTAAAAGGGTAAAATAGCCGCCCCAGGCAAGTTCAGCGCGTTTTCCCGGTTCCGACACCGGACACGCCCAAGGCAGGTAAGCATCATGAGCAGCGACAACATCGACATTTCCGAATCTCCCTTTACGCCCAGTCCGGTACTGCCGACGAGCTTCGAAGGCGACAAGGTCATCCAGTTCCAGTGCCGCAAGGGCATCGAGTGCTGGAACGCCTGCTGTTCCAACATCGACATCATGCTCACGCCCTATGACATCATCCGCCTGAAAAAGCGGCTGGGCATGACCTCCACCGAGTTCCTGCAGCAATACACCTATCCCTTCGAGTTCGGCCGCAACGACATCGCCGGCGTCAAGTACAAGCCGGTCGAAGGCGGCACCGCCTGCCAGTTCATGCGCCCCGAAGGCTGCAGCGTGTACGAAGACCGCCCCACCGCCTGCCGTTACTATCCGGTCGCCCTGCTGTCCATCCGCCGCGCCGACGAGTTCACCGACCGCGCCCAGTACGCCCTGGTGCAGGAGTCGCATTGCAAGGGCCACTTCGAGCCGCGTAGCCTCAGCGTCGACGAATACCGCAAGGAGCAGGGGCTGGACGAATACGACGAGCACGGCCGCGGCTGGCGCCAGCTCATCCTCAAGAAGAAATCCGCCGGCCCGACCGTGGGCAATGCCTCGCAGCGCAGCCTGCAGCTCTTCTTCATGGCCTGCTATGACGTCGACCAGTTCCGCGAATTCGTCATGTCGCCCGCGTTCCAGGACGTCTACGACATCCCTGCCGAGGAACAGGCCAAGTGGGCGGATGACATCGAAATGATGAATTTCGGCTTCCGCCTTATCCGCCAGGTGCTGTTCAACGAAATGACCATCGACATGCGACCCGACGCCATGGAACGCAGATTGGCCCGCAAGAAGGAGCGTGAGGCCGAGCTCGACAAGATCGTCGAGAAGCTGCCGGTGGAAGAATTTGTCAAGCCCATCCCGGAAGAAGAGAAGTACGACAAGTACAAGTTCTCGGACTCCTGATACCTGTTTGCCCCAAGATGTTGGGGCAGCACACCCTTTCACCGCGCCATCGGCCTGCCTGCCCCCCCGAACGCGCGGCCTTACGGCCGACGGACGGCTTCAAGTTTGCGGCAATTCCGGCCGATGCAGTAAACCCAGAGTGCGAAAGGGCATGACATGCATCCGCTTGCCATCTATTTCCTGATATTTCCGCTGACCGCCCAGGCAGACCTGTACAAGTGCACGGACAAGACGGGCAAGGTCACCTATACCAACGCCGCCTGCGCCAAGGTCGGCCTCAGGGAAGCCAAAATCATTCCGCCGCCGCCACCGCCGGCGCTCGACAAACCCGTCAAGGCGGCCGAACCGTCCAAGGCCGCCATTGAAAAAAGCGCCGGCTCCGGCAAGACCAGGGACACCGTTGCCTTGAGGCTGGTCAAGTCCACGCAAGGCAGCCAGGACGAATGCGCAAAACTCAACGGCGACATGGGCCGGATCATGGACCAGATGGATGCCGCACACCGCAGCGGCCAAACCCCGGATGAGGAAGCAGGCTGGAACAAAGTCCTGAAGAAACTCCAGAACGAAAAAAACCGGCTCGGCTGTTTCTGAGCCAGACAAAAACATTTAACCACGGGGGACACGGGGAGCACGGGGTAAAAGCGATTCAATATCAAGGCACAAAGACACACGCTGCCTTGCCTGAATGAAACCTTTATTGGTTTTCCCCGTGTCCCCCGTGCTCCCCGTGGTTAAAGCCCTTCGCTTTTTCAATTCGCCATACCACGTTCTGCCGCACGCTGACGCGCAACAACCTTGCCCTGCGCATGGAATAAGAAAACGGGGACAAAGGTACAATTGGCAGGCACTTCGCCAATAACCGACAACCCCGCTCCATGGACAGCGCCCAGTCTCCCACCGAATCGCATTTCATCACCCAGGAACCCTATTACGAGCCCGTCGGCAACGAGGTGGCCCTGTTCGAGGCTGCGTATGCCAACCGCCTGCCGATACTGCTGAAAGGCCCCACCGGCTGCGGCAAGACCCGCTTCATGGAATACATGGCGTGGCGGCTCAGGCGGCCCTTGATCACGGTGTCCTGCCACGACGACCTCACCACGTCCGATCTCGTCGGCCGCTACCTGGTCAAGGGCGGCGAGACCACCTGGGTCGACGGCCCGCTCACCCGCGCCGTGCGCGCCGGCGGAATCTGCTATCTCGATGAAATCGTCGAGGCGCGCAAGGACACCATGGTAGTGATCCACCCGCTCGCCGACGACCGCCGCATGATGCCGATCGAGAAGCTCGGCCAGCTGCTGGAAGCGCCGGCAGAATTCTGTCTCGCCATCTCCTACAATCCCGGCTACCAGAGCGTGCTGAAGGAACTCAAGCAGTCCACGCGCCAGCGCTTCGTCGCGCTCTCCTTCGACTATCCCAGGCCCGAGCTCGAAGCAAAAATCATCCGCCATGAAACCGGACTTGACGAATCCGCCACCCTGAAACTCCTCAAGCTCGCGGAAATGACGCGCAACCTCAAGGGCAACGGCCTCGAGGAAGGCGCTTCCACGCGCCTCCTGGTGCACGCCGGCAAGCTCATCGCCCAGGGCGTCGAGCCGCGCGCCGCCTGCCAGGGTGCGGTGGCGCTGGCACTGACCGATGACAGCGACATGATCGCGGCGGTCAACGAACTGATCGCGGCGCTGTTCTGATGGCGACCGAACTCAAGCAGGGCCATTACTACAGCAACGGCGCCTACGGCCGCAACTGGGGCGT
>DISR01000078.1:20207-40229 GCA_002421825.1 Thiobacillus sp. UBA6205
GAATGAAAAAAGCTTTTGAACCACGGGGAGCACGGGGGACACGGGGCCAAGACAAAAACAACAAAATTAACCGCGGAGTTCGCCAAGGAATGCAGGGGGAACTCCGCGTCCTCTGCGAACTCTGCGGTAAATCCTTTCTTGATTATTGATTTGCCTTCCCCGTGCGCCCCGTGTCCCCCGTGGTTAACCGCCTTTCCTGCCGATGATCCCCTACACGCCCGAGCAGCTCACGCTCAGGCTGGAAACCGCCTTCGACGTCGAGTTCACCTTCCACAAGGTGGACCACCTCGTCGACATCCTCGCGCCGCTCGACCGCGACACCCAGGACTTCATCCTCGGCTGGGTCGAGCGCATCGCCAGCACCAATATCCAGATCAGCTATGAATTCACGCGCCGCGTGGTCGAGGCGCTCGACCGCCTCGACCACCGCGTGATCGAGGCCTGGGCCGTGCACGCCATGGACACCTACGACCGCGTCGGCCTGCGCCCGGCGCTGGAGGTGCTGTTCAAGGTCGACGATTTCCTCGCTCACGCGCATGCGCATGCCGCCGGCGCCTTCTTCGACGAAGTGAAGACCGTGCTGTCCAACTTCCTGTGCGGCCTGTCCGGCCGTCGGCTGGAGCTGAAACAGGGGGAGCAGGTGTACACCGACAGCGAACGCATGTTCCTGCCCAATGTGTCAGCCAGCATGGAAAGCGAGGCTGACAACTTCCTGCTGTGCAAGGCGCAGGTCGCCTTCATGTGGGCGCAAACCCGCTTCGGCAGCTGCCGCGTCGATTTCGAAACGGCGTTCGCGCGCTTTGCCGATTCGGCGCGTGCGCTGGCCGCGTTCCAGGCACTGGACAACCTGCGGTTGGAAATCTGCCTCGCGCGCGAACTGCCGGGACTGTGGCGCGACATGCAGATGCTTTCCGAACGCCACGGCGATGCGACCATGCCGGGCGAGTGGCAGGCATTCGCACAAATCCTGAACGACAACCCCGCCGCCCCGGAATCCATGCTGCCCCTGCTGGATCAGGCCTATGCGCTGGAACCGCCGATGCCGCGCGTCTATCACGCCGCGCTCAATCCGCAGGCAGTGGCGGAAACCCGAGACGCACGCATGGCGCGCGAGAAGATGCTGCTGCGCGTGAAACTCGCCGAGCTGGCAAAAGAGCATCGTCAGGAATCCGCCAGGCAGGCCAGTGAAAAACCTGCCGGCGAACAGGAACAAGCGCCCAAGTTCGAAGCCAGGCAGGATGGCCAGGCCTGGGAACTGACGCTGGACGACCAGCCCATCGCCCCGCCCGAGGATGTGAAACAGCTGCTCACCTCGGTCTCGCTCGACTGGGGCGATATCCCGCCCGAAATGCTCACCGCGGCCGGCGACGGCGAATACGACCCGGCGCTGTACGAGGAAAAGGAAAAGAATCCTGACGATGTCTGGCAGGGCACCTACCACGAGGAAGGCGCGCACCTCTACCCGGAATGGGACTTTGCCCGCCGGCACTACCGCAAGAACTGGTGCGTGCTGCGCGAAATCGACTTGAAGCCGGGCGAGGCCGCCTATGTCGCCGACGTCATCGACAGACACCATGGCCTGGTCAAGCACCTGCGCCGCACCTTCGAGGCCATGCGCGACGAAAGCAAGCTGCTGAAGCGCCAGGTGCAGGGCGACGACGTCGACATCGACGCGCTGGTGGAAGCGCTGGCCGATTCCATGGACGGGCGCGAAATGAGCGAGCAGCTCTTCATGCACAGGCACCGCGCCGACCGCAGCCTGGCGGTGATGTTCATGGTCGACATGAGCGGCAGTACGCGCGGCTGGATCAACGACGCCGAGCGCGAGGCGCTGGTCATGCTGTGCGAATCGCTGGAGACCCTGGGCGACCGCTACGCCATCTACGGTTTTTCCGGTCAGACGCGCAAGCGCTGCGAGATCTTCCGCATCAAGACCTTCGACCAGCCCTACGATGAAGAAACCAAGGCGCGCATCGCCGGCATTGCGCCGCAGGACTACACGCGCATGGGCGCGGCCATCCGCCACCTGTCGAAACTGCTGAACGAGGTCGAGGCCAGGACCAAGCTTCTGATCACGCTGTCCGACGGAAAACCGGACGACTACTTCGACATCTACCGCGGCCAGTACGGCATCGAGGATACCCGGCAGGCCTTGTTCGAGGCCCGCCGCAGCGGCATTCACCCCTTCTGCATCACCATCGACCGCGAAGGCAAGGCATACCTGCCGCACATGTACGGCCACGCCAACTGGGTTGAAATCGACGAGGTCAGAAAGCTGCCGCTGAAAGTGGCGGACATCTACCGGCGGCTGACGACCTGAGCTTACATGCCCCCATCTTGAGGGGAAAGTACGTCACGCGTGGCCCCCCCTTATAGCGACCCTTTCCTCCAGCACAGCCTGTGCTCGTGTCGGATAGGGATTTACGCTTGCCCTGTCGACTCGCTCTCAGGCTCGTCCGGTGGCGCGGCGTCCTCCGCCCTCCTTGCCGCGTCCAGGTGCGCCTGCATGGCATGCACCAGCGGCTGGCAGCCCTCGCCGTTGATGGCCGAGATCACGAATACCGGACCGCTCCAGCCGTAGTCGCGGATGAAGTCCTTGATCACGCTTTCCCGGCTTTCTTCCGGCACCAGGTCGAGCTTGTTCAGCACCAGCCAACGCGGCTTGTCGTAGAGCGACTGGTCGTACTTGCGCAGTTCCTCGACGATGGCGCGCGCGTCCTTGACCGGGTCCGCGCCTTCCCAGTTCGGCGAAATGTCGACCAGATGCAACAGCAGCCGGGTGCGCGCCAGATGGCGCAGGAACTGGTGGCCAAGGCCCGCGCCCTCCGCCGCGCCCTCGATCAGGCCGGGAATGTCGGCAATGACGAAGCTCTTGTCTTGCCCTGAGCGCACCACGCCCAGGTTGGGATGCAGGGTGGTGAAGGGATAATCCGCCACCTTGGGGCGCGCGGCCGACACCGCGCGGATGAAGGTGGATTTGCCGGCGTTGGGCATGCCCAGCAGGCCCACGTCCGCCAGCACTTTCAGTTCCATGTGCAACTCGCGCTCTTCGCCCGGCTCGCCGTGCGTGAACTGGCGCGGCGCGCGGTTGACGCTGGACTTGAAGTGCACGTTGCCCAGGCCGCCCTTGCCGCCGCGCGCCAGGAGCGCGCGCGCGCCGTCGCGGTCGAGGTCGGCCAGCGGCGTGCCGGATTCGAGTTCGGAAATCACCGTGCCCACCGGTACGCGGATGACCACGTCGTCCGCGCTCTTGCCATAGCACTGCGCGCCACGCCCCGGCTCGCCGTTCCTGGCCTTGAAGATGCGGGTGTAGCGGAATTCGATCAGGGTGTTGATATTGCGGTCGGCCACGGCATAGACGCTGCCGCCATGCCCGCCGTCGCCGCCATCTGGACCGCCCTTGGGAATGAACTTCTCGCGCCGGAACGAGGCCGAGCCATCGCCGCCCTTGCCGGCCAGCACGGTGATCTTGGCTTCATCGACGAATTTCATGCATTCAAACCCAAATCTTTAACACAGAGGACACAGAGGGCGCAGAGGAAAAACAAAAAATCAGAAAAACTGCTGGGCCGCCACGGCCCTGCGGGCCTCGCGATGACGTCATTGCGAGGCGGCGCAGCCGCCGCGGCAATCCAGTCTAAACAAAAAAGCCCTGCCGAGGCAGGGCTTTTCGGGGCAAGCGTGCCGCTTAGGCTGCCAGCGGTTCGATCCTGACAGTGCGGCGCTTCATGGCGCCCTTGACTTCGAACTTGACCACGCCGTCCACCTTGGCGAACAGGGTATGGTCCTTGCCCATGCCGACGTTGTCGCCGGGATGGTATTCGGTGCCGCGCTGGCGCACGATGATGTTGCCGGCCAGCACTTCCTGGCCGCCATAGCGCTTCACGCCCAGGCGTTTGGATTCCGAGTCGCGGCCGTTGCGGGAACTGCCGCCTGCTTTTTTGTGTGCCATGTTCTAACTCTCCTGCTTGTTAGGCGGAAATGCCGGAAATCTGCACTTCCGTGTAATGCTGGCGATGACCCTGGGTCTTGCGGTAGTGCTTGCGACGCTTCATCTTGAAGATGCGCACCTTGTCGCCACGGCCATGGGATACCACGGTCGCCTTGACCGCCGCGCCGGACAGCACGGGCGCGCCAACCTTGACGTTGTCGCCGTCGGCAACCATCAGCACCTGGTCGAAGGTGATCTCGGCGCCGACATCGGCTTCCAGCTTTTCTACTTTGAACTTATCGCCCGAGGCTACGCGATACTGCTTGCCACCGGTTTTAATGACCGCATACATCGTGGTCTCCAACAGGGTTATTCGGAAAACGCGAAATTGTAGTGAAAATCGGCACTTAGGTCAAATTCTTTGTTGGCCGCGCCCGGGGCCGGGAAAACCCCGTCATTCTGTTAATATGGCGGCCTTTCCAGCACAGCGCCCCAGAAGTGAGCTTCGAATCCCTGCAATCCTTCCTTGCCGACGACATGAAGGCGGTCGACGCGGTCATCCGCGCCCGCCTGCATTCCGAGGTGGTGCTGGTGCGCCAGGTATCCGAATACATCATCAACAGCGGCGGCAAGCGCCTGCGCCCGGTTCTGGTCATCCTGTCCTCGGGCTGTTTCGGCTATCAGGGCAAGGCGCATCACGAGCTGGCGGCCGTGGTCGAGTTCATCCATACCGCCACCCTGCTGCACGACGACGTCGTCGACGAATCCGACCTGCGCCGCGGCAAGGAGACTGCCAACGCCCTGTTCGGCAACGCCGCCAGCGTGCTGGTGGGCGATTTCCTGTATTCGCGCGCCTTCCAGATGATGGTGTCGGTGGACAACATGCGCGTCATGCAGATCCTGTCGGATGCCACCAACGTCATCGCCGAGGGCGAGGTGCTGCAGTTGCTGAACTGCCACGACGCCGACATCGATGAGGAAAACTACCTCAAGGTCATCCGCTACAAGACCGCCAAGCTGTTCGAAGCCGCGGCCCGCCTGGGTGCGGTCATCGGCGGCGGCAGCCCAGCGCAGGAGGAAGCCATGGCGCAGTATGGCATGCATATTGGCACCGCCTTCCAGCTGGTGGACGACGTGCTCGACTATTCCGGCAATTCCGAGGAAACCGGCAAGAACATCGGCGACGACCTGGCGGAGGGCAAGCCCACCCTGCCGCTTTTATATGCGATGAAAAACGGCACCCCGGAGCAGGCCGCCGCCATCCGCGAAGCCATCGAGTTTGCCGGCCTTGCCCAGTTCGAGACCGTGACTGCGGCCATCCGCGAGACCGGCGCGCTGCAGTACACGCGCGAACAGGCACAGCGCGAAATTGCCGTCGCAAAATCCGCGCTCGATGCTTTGCCGGATACAAAACACAAGTCAGCTTTGATACAATTGGCAGACTTTGCTGTCGACAGAAGTTTCTGACCGACAAAATTCACACCGCGGGGTGTAGCTTAGCCTGGTAGAGCGCTACGTTCGGGACGTAGAGGCCGGAGGTTCGAATCCTCTCACCCCGACCAGTTTTCCCTCCCTTCCCCCACCGCACCGAGAGCCCCAGAGGGCCGCAACCCCGATGCGGCAACGATTCCGTGGCGCCGGACACAGTTGCACCAGCGCTGCCGCAGGCCGCATGCCCGGCGCAAGACCGATTCGGCCGCACGCTGCCAGAATGCCGCAGGACTGCGGAGGATGCTGATAAGATTTCACAGTCGCCTCACATGCCGCGATCCGGAACCCGCAAGGATGAAGACACTGTATTTGCACATCGGCACCCATAAAACGGCCTCGAGCACCTTGCAGCTTTTCTTTGCAAGAAACAAGAACCGGCTTGCCCGATCCGGTTTTTATTATCCGGTCGAGGGCTCGTATTATCTTGGCATCGAGAACTCGCAAAGCCTGTTGTCTCATTCGCTCAGGAACGCAAGGCCCGCCTATATCCCGAAGCGCGTGAACTTTACCAGGCAGGGCTGCATCGCGGATATCCGGCGTGACATCCAGAACTCGGCTTGCGAGAACGTGCTGGTCTCGTCCGAGCATTTTTCCCACTCTGCCACGCACGAAGAAGTCGAAGCCATCCGGTCTGCATTTTCCCAGGTGGTCTCCACGATCAAGGTCATCGTCTATTTGAGGCGGCAGGACCAGAGAATCGAATCGGGCTACAACCAGCAAGTAAAGAGCGGATTGGTCTTTGCCGGCTTCAGGGAATATGCGGAAGGCATCCTGGCAGACCCCGGCAACGCATTCCGCTACGATCTGCTGCTGGGCCGCTTTGCCGAGGTGTTTGGCGAGGAGAACATCATCGCAAGGCCCTTCGAAAAGGGGCAATTGCACCCGCAGGGCATAATTTTCGACTTTCTTGAAATACTCGGGGTCGAGCCGGCCACCGATTTTCCGGTTCCGCAGGCGCTCAACAAATCCCTTCCTGCCGAGATGATCGAGGTCATGCGCTTGATTGGCGCGCATTTCCCCGGCATCGAGCATCGGAGAATGTTCAACCGGTTCGTCATGTCGGCCCCGCTGGGAATCGACAACAGGCCCCATACGTTTTTCACCGACGAGTTGAGAAACCGGGTGCTGACCGCTTTCGAAGCATCCAACCGGCTTGTGGCGAAGAAATACCTTGGCCGCGAAAGCGGGGAGCTTTTCCGGGAGTCCGCAAAGGGCGAACTTCCCCTGTACGAAGGCCTGTCCGCGGAAAGGCTGGCGCAGATTTCGGCCAGGATCTGGGCGCTTCAGGAAAGCCGGAAAGCGCTGCTGCGGCAAGAACCGGGGCGGCAGAACCCGGCACGTGGCATGGCCGGGACAACACGCCAGTGACCGAGCTCTTCGCCCCCGACCACGCCATCGATTTCGAGCGCCGCTTCGGCGGGGTGCGCCGTCTGTACGGGCAGTCCGCTTTCGATCGCTTCCAGCAGGCGCACGTCTGCGTCATCGGCATCGGCGGCGTCGGCTCCTGGGCGGCCGAGGCCCTGGCGCGCAGCGCCATCGGCCGGCTCACCCTGATCGATCCGGACCACATCGCCGAATCCAACATCAACCGCCAGTTGCATGCGCTTACCGGCGAGGAAGGGAAGGCCAAGGTGCAGGCCATGCGCGAGCGCATCCTCGCCATCAACCCGCGCTGCACGATCCGCGGCGTGGAAGAGTTCCTCAGCGAAGAAAACCTCGATGCGCTGATCGGAACCGGTTTCGACTTCGTCGTGGACGCCATCGACAGCGCGCGCGTCAAGGCCGCGCTTATCACCCACTGCAGGCGCCGCAAGATCCGGCTGGTGTGCGCCGGCGGCGCCGGCGGCCAAACCGATCCGGCCCAGGTGCGCATCGCCGACCTCGCCCGCACCACCCAGGATCCCCTGCTGGCGAAGGTGCGCGCCCGGCTGCGCAGGGACTACGGTTTTCCGCGCGACGCAAAGAAGAAATTCGGCATCGACTGCGTGTATTCCACGGAATCGCTGGCCTACCCGGCGGCAGAAGGCGGTGCTTGTCTGGAAAGGCCCGAAGACGCGCGGATCCACGGACTCAACTGCGCCGGCTTCGGCTCCTCGGTGTGCGTCACCGCCACCTTCGGCATGCTGGCGGCGGCGGCCGTGCTGAACCGGCTGGCGGCCGGCTGAGCATGCGCCAATTTTGACTAGCCGCCGCCCGCGCCGCTTGTGTACTATTGGGCCTTGTTTCAGGGATGGCGGTAACGCGCCCTGACCACTTTCAAGGAAAACGCTTTGGGCAAGCTTCTCGTTCTCGTCGGCCTCGGCCTGGTCATCTACCTGCTGTTCAAGAGCTACCAGCGCAAGCTCGGACAGCCCGGCGACACCTCGCCGGCGGAGCGCGGCCCGGAGGACATGGTGAAATGCGCGCAATGCGGCGTCAACATGCCGCGTTCCGAGGCGATCTTTTCGCGGGGAGAGTTCTTCTGTACACCGGAACACCAGCGCCTGGGACGCAAATAAACACGCCGCCGCGCCCCGGCCTGCCGGGGTTCTATTCATCGCATTGGCGGTCGCTTGACTACTTCAATCTCTACCGCCTGATCATTGCCGCAATCCTCGCGATTGCCTCGCTGTTCGTCGCCCGCGACTGGCCGCTGGGGGCGGACGACCCCTTCTTCTTCCGCATCGCCGCCTTCGCCTACCTGGTTTCTTCGGCGCTCTTTCTCGTTGCCATTCGCGCGCGCTGGCCGTCGTTTCTCGTGCAGACCTCGCTGCACATCTTCACCGACATCATTTTCGTCACCGCCCTGTCCAGCGCCAGCGGCGGCGTGTCCAGCGGCCTTGGCTTGCTGCTGCTGGCATCACTGGCGTCTGCCGGGCTTGTGGGCCAGGGACGGCTCGCACTCATGTATGCCTCGATGGCCACGATCGCGATGCTGGGCATGCACACCCTGCGCGTGTTCAGCACGTCGGCGGAACCCCAGGAATACCTGCAAACCGCCCTGCTCTCCCTCAGCTTCTTCGCCGTCGCCTGGCTGGCGCACATCCTGACTCGGCGCGCGCTCATGCTCGAACAGGAAGCCGCGGAAAAAGCCAGGGAACTGGCCCTGCTGAGCCGCATCCATGCGCTGGCTGCCGGCGATTCTGTCAACGGCATCATCGCCTTCAACCACTCGGGCCGCATCACCTACTGCAATCCCCAGGCCAGCGCCATGCTGGGCCGGGCGCCGGGACAGGACAGTCCGGATTCGGTGCGGGGGCTGTTCGACAAGGTCAGCCAGATGCCGGGCCGCGCGGGCGAACTCGAAATGGACCTGCCGGGAGGACGCGTGCGCCTGCGCTTTCTGCCCGTCGAGGACAGCGGCCACACCGTGCTGCTGATGGAAGACGTCTCGCGCGCCGAGAAGCTGGCAAGGCAGATCAAGCTGGCCTCGCTGGGCCGGCTCACGCTCAATATCGCGCATGAAATCCGCAATCCGCTGTCGGCGATCGGCCATGCCGCACAACTGCTGGAGGAGGAGAATGCCGCCGGCAACAGGCTGACCGGCATCATCCGCAACAACGTGCAGCGCCTGGATTCGATGGTGCGGGACATCCTCGCGCTCAACCGCCGCGACAGGCTGGATCGTTCGAACATCCAGGCCGCCGGGTTCATCCATGCCTGGATACAGGAATGGCGACAGGCTGAAGAAATGCCCGAAAACGCCGTCATAGTGGAGATGAAGGACGATGCCATCGTTTGTTTCGCGCCCGATCACCTGCGTCAGATTCTCTGGAACCTGACGCGCAATGCCTGGCGCAACAGCCGCCGCCAGGCCGGCAGCCTGCGCTTTGCCCTGAGCGGACGCGCCGGCGAACTGGCCCTGGAGATCAGCGACGACGGCCCCGGCATCAGCGACGAAAACCAGGCCCATTTGTTCGAGCCGTTTTTCACCACCGACGCGGAAGGAACCGGCCTGGGCCTGTTCATCGCGCGCGAACTGGCCGAGGCCAATGGCGCGCGCCTCGAATTCTCCGGCAACCGCCCCGGCGCCAGCTTCCGCCTCAGCATGCCCAGGCAGCCATGTTGAAAGCACCGCGCGTGCTCCTCGTCGACGACGAGCCAGACCTTCTCGATCTGATGGAAATCACCCTGGCGAAGATGGGACTCGATACCCGTCGCGCCGCCAGCGTTTCCGAGGCCAACCGGCTTCTGGACGATGAGCATTTCGACCTCTGCCTGACCGATATGCGCCTGACCGACGGCAGCGGTCTCGAGGTGTTGCAGCGCATCGGCGAGCGCCATCCGGCCATGCCGGTCGCCGTCATCACCGCCTACGGCAACACCGGCAATGCCGTCGACGCGCTCAAGGCCGGCGCCTTCGACTATCTGTCGAAACCGGTCGCGCTCGACCAGCTGCGCACGCTCATCAAGACCGCCCTCAAAGTCCCTGAGAAAGACAATGTTGGCGCCGCCGCGGGAGAACTGCTGGGCGAGTCCCCGCCCATGCAGGAAATTCGCAAGCAGATCGGGAAGCTCGCGCGCACCCAGGCGCCGGTGCACATCACGGGCGAGTCCGGCAGCGGCAAGGAGCTCGCGGCTCGCCGCATCCATCTGCTCGGCTCGCGTGCCGATCATGCCTTCGTGCCGGTCAATTGCGGCGCGATCCCAGAGACGCTCATGGAAAGCGAATTCTTCGGCTACAGGAAGGGGGCGTTCACCGGCGCCAATGCCGACCACGAAGGTTTCTTCCAGGCGGCCAGCGGCGGCACGCTGTTCCTCGACGAGGTGGCCGACCTGCCGCTGGCCATGCAGGTCAAGCTCCTGCGCGCCATCCAGGAAAAGAAAGTGCGCCGCGTCGGCGCCACCCAGGAAGAGCCGGTCGACGTGCGCATCATCAGCGCCACGCATCAGAAACTCGCGAAAATGGTGGAAAGCGGCCGCTTCCGCCAGGATTTGTACTACCGGCTCAACGTCATCGAACTCAACATGCCGAGCCTGCGCGAACGGCCCGAGGACATCGCCCCGCTGGCCCTGGCGCTGCTGGGAAAACTAAGCCATGGGCACACACTGCACCTGGACGCCGAGGCACTCAGGCTGCTGAAGACCTATGCCTTCCCGGGCAACGTGCGCGAGCTGGAGAACATCCTCGAACGCGCGCTGGCGCTCGCAGACGGGAACACCATCCACGCCGGCGACCTCAACCTCGCGCCCGGGCCGGCATTCCAGCCGGCCAACGAAAGCGATAGCGTGCCCGGCAACCTGCAGGACTATCTCGACAAGGTGGAACGCGAAGCGCTCATCAAGGCGCTGGAACAGACGCGCCACAACAAGACCGCCGCCGCGCGGCTCCTGGGCGTCACCTTCCGCTCTCTGCGCTACAGGCTGGAGCGGCTGGGCATCGAATAAGGCTTTTCATCCCCGGGAAGGCAAATCAAACAAAGAGGACATGAGGACAAGAGGAGCTCTATTTCAAATATGAAGTGCTTCGAAGGTTTTCCTCCTGTCCTCTTGTCCTCCTTGTTCAAAACGTTTTTGCTTACGCTAACGCAATAACCAGATAAGTCGCATACAGCGCGCCGTTGACCCACAAATGCCAGACGCGCAGGCCGCCGTTGAGCAGTTTCCAGCGCAGCCAGAAAGCCGCGATCAGGGTGATCACCACCCCCGCCAGCACTTCCTTGACCGGCAGCCAGGGCGTCAGCGAAATGCCGATGGCCGGCAGCAGCGTGCCCTGGAACACCATGGCGCCGCTGATGTTGCCGAAGGCGAGCGTGTCCTTGTGCTTGCGGATCCACAGGATGGAATTCACCTTCTCCGGCAGTTCGGTGGCGATCGGCACGATCATCAGGGACAGCATCAGCGCGGAAATGCCGATGATGGGCGCGGCCGCTTCGATGCCGTGGATGAAGCCCTTGGCGCCGGCCACCAGCAGGCCCAGGCCGATGGCGAGCTGGACGATGATGACCGGCATGTTCTGCGGCAGGCCGAGTTTCGTCAGCCACATGGGCTCGTGCGCCTCGGTGACGTGGCCGTCCGCGACCAGCCTGCTGGAAGCGCGCAGCGTCAGCATCACGTAGATGAAATAGATCATCACCATGACGAAGGCGATCGCCGCGCGCACCCAGCCTTCGCCGTGCGGGATGAACATGGCCACGAAGGCGAGCGAGAAAGCCATCAGGAAGAAATCGAGGTCGCGCTTGAGGCCGGTGCGCTCCGGGTTCATGTGGCCGTCGCGTCCGCGTTTTTTCAGCACCGCAAGGCTCATCAGGAACAGCGAAAGGGTGGACAGCATCAGCGGCGCACCGAGGATGGCGCCGACGCCGATTTCCTCGTTGACCTGGGTGTTCTGGGTGCCGGCGAAAATTGCCAGCAGCGGCACCATGGTCTCGGGCAGCGCGGTGCCGACGGCGGCGAACAGCGAGCCGGTCACGCCCTCGGAAATCTTCAGCTTCTCGCCCAGGTGCTCGAGCGCGTTCACGAACACTTCCGCCGCCACCAGGATCAGCAGCAGGAAACCCACAATTTCCAAAAACAGCATGGCTTCGGCCCTATGCAAGAATTGGGCGCATTCTATCAGCCTTGCCCGCCGGCAAACTTGCAGATATGTTTGCGGCATGCATTTCGACGAACTGAGCGAATTCGACTTCCACCCGCGCATTGTCGCCTCGGCCGGAGTAGCCGTGGTCATGTTTTCAGGCCCCGACTGCAGCGCCTGCAAACATTTGGAAAGGCACCTGCCCGAGTGGCTGCGCGGGCAGGCGGCCCACCTGTACAAGGTTGACGCCCAGAAAAGCATCGCGCTGGCGCGGGCCTATGAGGTGTTCCACCTGCCCGGCCTGTTCGTGTTCGTCGACGGCCATTTCCACGCGCCGCTGCAGGCCGAGGCCGCGCCCGGACCGATGCGCGGTGCGCTCGAACGCCTGCTGCGCGAGCCCGCGCGCGAGGAACCGTAATGCGATTCGACGACCGGGGCTGGCTCGACGAGGCGCGGCGCATGCCCTCCCCCAACTGCGACGGGCGCCCCGAAGGCGAGCAGCCGTCGCTCATCGTCATCCACAACATCAGCCTGCCGCCGGGCGAGTTCGGCGGCAGCGCAGTCGAGGAACTGTTCACCAACCGGCTCGACTGGGATGCGCATCCCTACTACCAGGGCATCCGCGGACTGAAAGTGTCCGCCCACTTCTTCATCCGCCGCGAGGGCGAACTGATCCAGTTCGTGCCCTGTTCGATGCGCGCCTGGCACGCCGGCGCGTCCAACTGGTGCGGACGGGAGCGCTGCAACGACTTCTCCGTCGGCATCGAACTCGAAGGCACGGATGACCAGCCCTTCACCGACGCGCAGTACGCGCGACTGAACGAATTGCTCGTGGCGCTCAACGCCGCTTACCCCATCCTGGGTATCGCCGGGCACAGCGACATCGCGGCCGGCCGCAAGACCGATCCAGGTCCGCATTTCGCCTGGGACCGGGTGAGCGGCATGCCGGGAAAACCAGCGTGAAGGCCCTCCTGTTCACCGGCCTCTGCGCCCTGTTCATTGCCAGCCTGCCCGGCTGCGCCAGCATCAACATCGATCGCGCCGCCGAACGTAAACCTTCGTACGCCATTTCCCAGAACACACCCAGCCAACTGCAGAAGCTGGCGTTCAAGCCCGAGCCCGGCAACCCGCAGCAATCGAGCTTCGTGCTGCTCGACTCCGGGCTCGATGCCTTGGCCGCGCGCCTGTGGCTCGCGGAAAAGGCCGAGAAAACCCTGGACGTGCAGTACTACATCTTCCACGGCGACAAGACCGGCGCCCTGGTCGCAGGAGCGCTGATGGATGCCGCCGAGCGCGGGGTGCGGGTGCGCATCCTGCTTGACGACATCTACACCCACAAGCACGAGGCCGACATCATGGCCTTGTACTCGCACCCCAACATCGAGATCCGGCTCTTTAATGCCTTCCATTTCCGCGGCGGCAATCCCCTGATCCAGTTGGGCCAGTTCATGCGTGACGACCGGCTTAACCGTCGCATGCACAACAAGCTGTTCGCTGCCGACAACCAGTTCGCCATTACGGGCGGACGCAACATCGGCGACGAATATTTCGTCGCGCATGACGAGTTCTCCTTTGTCGACCTGGATGTCATGGCATCGGGCCCGGCTGTGGCCGAGCTGTCCCGGAGCTTCGATCGCTATTGGGCCAGCGAGGCCGTCATTCCTGCGCGCGCCCTGCCCGGCTACAAGCTGGCACGCCACCGCCTGCCTGAACTAAAAGCGGCCCTGCGGCAGAAAAGGATTGAACTTGAAGACTCTGATTACGGACGCGAACTCAAGGCCATGCAGTTTGAACAGAGGCTGCTGTCGGGAGAACTGGAGGCATATGCGGGCACGGCCGAAGTCGTCGCCGATCCGCCGAAAAAAGTCGAGGGCAACCTTCATGTCAGCGAGTTGCTGGTTGGGCAGCTTTCCGGCCTGGGAAGCGACGTGAAACAGGAAACCATAGTGATCTCTCCCTATTTCGTGCCCGGCAAAATGGGGCTGGATTGGATGGCCCATATGCGCGCGCGCGGCGTGCACGTGCGCGTGCTCACCAATTCGCTTGCCGCCAGCGATGTGCCCGTGGTGCATGCCGGCTATGCCAAGTACCGCAAGACCTTGCTGGAAATGGGCGTGGAGCTGCACGAACTGAAACCGCTGCCCAATGCCGGCCCCAGGAAAACCCGCATCATCGGCAGCGGCTCTTCGCGCTCCAGCCTGCACACCAAGTCGCTGGTGTTCGATCGCAGGAAGGTATTCATCGGCTCCTTCAATTTCGACCCGCGCTCGGCCTGGCTCAACACCGAGCTGGGACTTGTCATCGACAGCGAGCCCGTGGCGCAAAGGGTTGCGGAAATGGCGGAGCGGGCCATGGACCCCCTCTACAGCCACAGCCTCGCGCTGAAGAAGACGGGCCAGCAGGCGGCCATCGTCTGGAGCAGCCGCACCGAGCGCGGGGAAAACCACAGCGAAACCGAGCCCAATACCGGCTGGTGGAAACGTCGCTGGGTGGATTTCCTGAAGCTGCTGCCGATCGAGCGGCACCTCTAAGGAAGCGCTGATTTATTCGGAAATTGTCATTGCGAGGAGGCGAAGCCCTCACCCCAACCCTCTCCCAGAGGGAGAGGGGGCAAACGCTTGGCCCAAACCGATTTAGCGCGGCAATCCAGTCAAATCAAGGCTAGGCCTGGCTTGACTGGATCGCCACGGGCCTGTGGCCCCCGCGATGACAGACTTGATCAGCGCTTCCCTAATCGAACACGACCGTCTTGTTGGCATACACCAGCACGCGGTTGTCGATGTGCCATTTCACCGCGCGCGACAGCACGATCTTTTCCAGGTCCGCGCCCTTGTGGATCAGGTCATCGAGCGCATCGCGGTGGCTGATGCGCGACACGTCCTGCTCGATGATGGGACCGTCGTCCAGCACTTCCGTCACATAGTGAGAGGTCGCGCCGATCAGCTTGACCCCGCGTTCGAACGCTCGATGGTAGGGCTTGGCGCCGTGGAACGCCGGCAGGAAGGAATGGTGGATGTTGATGATGCGGTTTTCGTAATGGTGCAGGAAGCGGGGCGAAAGCACCTGCATGTAGCGGGCGAGCACGATGAAATCCACCTGCTCGCGATGCAGGATGGCCATCTGCATCTTCTCCGCCTCGTCCTTGGCGTCCTTGCTCACCGCGATGTACTGGAAGGGAACGCGGTAGGTGTCGGCCAGCCAGCGCGTGTCCTCGTGGTTGCTGAGGATGATGGGGATTTCGCAGTGCAGTTCGCCGCTCTGGTAGCGGTACAGGAGGTCGGCCAGGCAGTGGTCGAACCTGGACACGAAAATCGCCATGCGCGGTTTCTTCGCCGATTCGGCCAGCCGCCAGGTCATCTGGTGCCTGCTGGCGATGGGCGCGAAGGCGGCGGCGAAGTCCTCCAGCGGCAGGGTGAAGTTGTGCAGGTCCCACTCCACCCGCATCAGGAACAGCTTGAGTTCGGCATCCTGGTGCTGGTCGGCGTGCAGGATGTTGGCGTTGTAGGTCAGCAGGAAGTTGGCGATGGCCGCGACCAGACCTTTCTGGTCGGGGCAGGACAGCAGCAGTACGGCGGTGTTTTTCATGGCTCTTGTTCGGACTGTTCAGTCCGAATGATAGCCGCTAAACCATGGCTGCGTGTCGGATTCGCCGCCCGGACAGCCGTTGCAGGCAATCGCCAGGCTTCGGCGTCCAGTCCCCACCCGGCAATTTCTGTCTGGCGAGGCTGCGGCCCATGCCGCCGCCCCCGCTCAAAACGACATCTGCGAATCGCGCAAGCCACCCTCTCGGGCACGGCTACATAAGGATTTCCGTTTTTGCTGAATAAAACGCTTTTGCTGGGCTTGCGGGCAGAAACGGCCGCGCAGGCCCGCAAAAGCGTGGGGGTGCCGATTTTTTACGCACCTCCTGCCCGCAATGCCCCATTTTGACGGGCACTTATCCAGCAGGCTTTTGCCCCCATCAATTTTTTTTGCAAAACCCAGTTGACAGCCCACGCTTGCCCACTAGAATTTGTATTCAGCTTCCAGCGCCACCACTATATGTTGTGAACAACCCTGTGGATAAGCTCTGGAAAGCCTTTGGATCAATGCGCGGCCCCCGGGCAGCGCGCCAGTTTGAATGACGCGCCGCCCCAGCCGACGCGTCCCTGAGAGGAGAGGACATGCTGCAAACCGCCACCGAGCCCGCCGTACACCACGTCGCGGCCCCTGAAGGCGCCACCCCGGCCGCCGACAGCCCCTACGCCGACTACAAGCTGATCCGCCGCAACGGTGCGGTGGTGAGCTTCGAGCCGTCCAAGATCGCCATCGCGATGACCAAGGCCTTCATCGCGGTGCAGGGCGGGCAGGCCGCGGCCAGCGCGCGCATCCGCGAACTGGTGGAGCAGCTCACGCAGCAGGTGGTTTCCGCCCTCATCCGCCGCCAGCCGGCCGGCGGCACCTTCCACATCGAGGACGTGCAGGACCAGGTCGAACTCTCCCTCATGCGCTCCGGCGAACACGAAGTCGCCCGCGCCTACGTGCTCTACCGGGAGAAGCGCGCCGCCGAGCGCGCCGCCGAAAAGGCCGCCAAGAAGGCCGCCGGCGTGCCCGACCAGGTCATCCACGTGCTGGAAGACGGCCAGAAGAAGCCGCTCGACCTCGCGCGCCTGTCCGCCATCATCCACGCCGCCTGCGAGGGCCTCGGCGAGGAAGTGAAGGCCGAGCCCATCATGCAGACCGTGGTGCGCGACCTCTACGACGGCGTGTCCATGGAAGAAGTCGAGAAGGCCCTCATCCTCGCGGCCCGCGCCGGCATCGAGCAGGACCCCGCCTACACCTTCGTCACCGCGCGCCTCCTGCTCAACTCCATCCGCCACGAAGTGCTGGGCCATGCCGTGTCGCAGGAGCAGATGGGCGAGGAATACGCCAGCTACTTCAACGCCTACATCAAGAAAGGCATCGAGGCCGAACTGCTGGACGAGCGCCTCGGCCAGTACGACCTCGCGCGCCTGGGCCAGGCCCTGGATGCGACGCGCGACCTGAAATTCGGCTACCTCGGCCTGCAGACCCTGTACGACCGCTACTTCCTGCACATCGAGGAAAAGCGCATCGAACTGCCGCAAGCCTTCTTCATGCGCGTGGCCATGGGCCTGGCGCTGAACGAAGTCGACCGCGAAGCCCGCGCCGTCGAGTTCTACAACGTGCTGTCCAACTTCGACTTCATGTCGTCGACGCCCACGCTGTTCAACGCCGGTACGCGCCACAGCCAGCTTTCCAGCTGCTACCTCACCACCGTGTCCGACGACCTCGACGGCATCTACCAGGCCATCAAGGAAAACGCCATGCTGCAGAAGTTCGCCGGCGGCCTGGGCAACGACTGGACCCCGATCCGCGCGCTGGGCTCGCGCATCAAGGGCACCAACGGCAAGTCGCAGGGCGTCGTGCCCTTCCTGAAAGTGGTCAACGACACCGCCGTGGCGGTCAACCAGGGCGGTAAAAGAAAAGGCGCCGTGTGCGCCTACCTGGAAACCTGGCACATGGACGTCGAGGAATTCCTGGAACTGCGCAAGAACACCGGCGACGACCGCCGCCGCACCCACGACATGAACACCGCGAACTGGATTCCCGACCTGTTCATGAAGCGCGTGATGGAAAACGGCGAGTGGACCCTGTTCTCGCCCAACGACTGCCCCGACCTGCACGACAAGTACGGCAAGGCCTTCGAAGAGGCCTACATCCGCTACGAAGAGAAAGCCGCGCGCGGCGAGATCAAGCTGTTCAAGAAAATGCCCGCCGTCAACATGTGGCGCAAGATGCTGTCGATGCTGTTCGAAACCGGCCACCCCTGGATCACCTTCAAGGACCCGTGCAACATCCGCAGCCCGCAGCAGCATGTCGGCGTGGTGCACAGCTCCAACCTGTGCACCGAGATCACGCTCAACACGTCCGACACCGAAATCGCCGTGTGCAACCTCGGCTCGGTCAACCTGGTCAACCACCTCAAGAACGGCGTGCTCGACCTGGATAAATTGAAGAGCACCATCCACACCGCCATGCGCATGCTGGACAACGTGGTGGACGTGAACTACTACGCCGTCGGCAAGGCGCGCAATTCCAACCTCAAGCACCGCCCCGTCGGCCTCGGCATCATGGGCTTCCAGGACGCGCTGCAGGAACTGCGCGTGCCCTACGCGTCTGATGCCGCCGTCGAATTCGCCGACCGCTCCATGGAAGCCGTGGCCTACTGGGCCTACTGGGCCTCCACCGAGCTGGCAGCCGAGCGCGGCCGCTACTCCAGCTACGAAGGCTCGCTGTGGAGCCAGGGCATCCTGCCGCACGACTCCATCAAATTGCTGCAGGAGCAGCGCGGCGGCTACCTCGAGTGCGACACCTCGGCAACGCTCGACTGGGACAGCCTGCGCGCCCGCATCGCCCAGTTCGGCATGCGCAACTCCAACTGCCTGGCCATCGCCCCGACTGCAACGATCGCCAACATCGTCGGCGTGTCCGCCTCGATTGAACCGACGTACCAGAACATGTACGTGAAATCGAACCTCTCGGGCGAGTTCACCATCAGCAACAAGTACCTGGTGGCCGACCTGAAAAAGCTCAACCTGTGGGACGAAGTCATGGTCGCCGACATCAAGTACTTCGACGGCAGCCTGGCCAAGATCGACCGCATCCCCGCCGACGTGCGCGCGCTATATGCCACCGCCTTCGAAGTCGAGCCGCAGTGGCTGGTCGAGTGCGCCGCGCGCCGCCAGAAATGGATCGACCAGGCGCAGAGCCTCAACATCTACATGGCCGGCGCGTCCGGCAAGAAGCTGGACGAGACCTACAAGCTCGCCTGGCTGCGCGGTTTGAAAACCACTTACTACCTGCGCACCCTGGGCGCCACCTCCGCCGAGAAATCCACCGGCAAGGGCGGCGAGCTGAATGCCGTCTCGGCGAGCGGCGGCGCCGGCAGCGGCATGGGCGCCATGGCCGCGACCCCGAATCTCCCGGAACCGGAAATCGTCGGCAAGGCCTGCACCATGCGCCCCGGCGACCCCGGCTTCGAAGAGTGCGAGGCGTGCCAATAAACGCAGTACCCCCTCTCCCCTCGCGGGAGAGGGTTGGGGTGAGGGGGAAGTGGTTGAAAGATTAACCAGCCCCTCAACTCCATAAGTAGTAGGCCGGGGGTTGCCCGACAGCAAGTTACTTTTCTTGCTTCGCCAAGAAAAGTAACCAAAAGAAGGCGACCCGGCTATGCCGGCCTGCGGCTTCCCTTAGCCTGAAGGCTCCGGGCGGGCGGCGCAGAACTCGCCCCGCTTTTGTTTGTTTGCAGAAGCGTGCGGGGCTCAGACAGGCTGCGCCGCGCCATTCCGCCCTCCGCCATCAGTCTGCGGCGGCACAGACGGGAGAAAGGCGTTCAGGAAGAAAGGCCTGAATTGAATTGGACTGGATTGCTTCACTACGTTCGCAATGACGTCATTGCGAGGCCCACATGATTTTTGCAGGCCGTGGCAATCCAGAGTGGTTAAGCGGCCCCGGCCGCGGACTTGGATTGGGGAAACAAGGCGAGGAATGTTCGGCCCGTCGCTGTTACGGCGAGCAAGTTCCCCACCGCCCCAATTCAAGTCCCCGGCCGAGTCCTAGGAAAATCCCCTCTCCCCTTGCGGGAGAGGGTGGCCCGAAGGGTCGGGTGAGGGGTGATTCCCCTCTGGGCTGCCTCGGGCGAGCACTTGAATTGGGGGAAGTTGAGGCGAGCGTGTTTGAGCACGTGGCCACCCGGGCGATTTTTCCGGGCGGATCGTGCGAGTTTGCGAGCCGCCCAATTCAAGTGCTTGCCCGAGGTTTACTTCGCCAAGGTTTTGGGCGGAGCAGCACAGCGGGGGCGCCTTTCTTTGGTTACTTTCTTTGGCGAAGCAAAGAAAGTGACTAGCCGCCGGGCTACCCCCGGCAGGTTTTCCCGCCCGCAGGGCGGAATGGATTTAACGAATTAACACCGTCCGACCCGTCGGACAAAAATGGAGGTAGAAAAAACATGCTGAGCTTTGAAGACGACCGTACCGCCACCCCTGCCCTGCAGCCCGCTGTCGGAAATGGTGCGGGAAGCACCCCGCCCATCCCCGCCTCGCTG
>DISR01000081.1:0-591 GCA_002421825.1 Thiobacillus sp. UBA6205
CCAGGTCAGGTCCTCGGCCTTGCCGTCGACCTTTTCCAGCGCCTGGTAGATGGGCACGGTGCCGATGGGCACGGGCGAGTTGCGGATGATCCACTCGCGGGTTTCGTGGATGTGCTTGCCGGTGGAAAGATCCATCACCGTATCGCCGCCCCAGCGAATGGACCAGGTCATTTTCTCCACTTCCTCGCCGATGCCGGAGGACACCGCCGAGTTGCCGATGTTGGCGTTGATCTTGACCAGGAAGTTGCGGCCGATGATCATCGGCTCGGATTCCGGGTGGTTGATGTTGTTGGGGATGATGGCGCGCCCGCGCGCCACTTCGTCGCGCACGAACTCCGGCGTGATGATGTCGGGAATGGCGGCGCCGAAGCTCTGCCCCGGATGCTGGCGGGTGAGCAGTTCGGCCATGCGCTGCCCGGTGGGGCCGGCGGCGCGCAGCGACTCCACGTATTCCTGGCGGCGCAGGTTTTCGCGGATGGCAACGAATTCCATTTCCGGCGTGATGATGCCTTGGCGCGCATAATGCATCTGCGTCACGTTCATGCCGGCCTTGGCGCGGCGCGGCTTGCGCTTGAGGTTGAAGCGCAGTTC
>DISR01000081.1:685-16576 GCA_002421825.1 Thiobacillus sp. UBA6205
TAAACCTTGCGCGAGTTGGGCAGGGGTTGAATGGCGGCTTCGTCCACCGTGGCGGTGGCGGCGAGGAATTGGGGGTTGGCGTTCATGTGCGCTCCTGGGGGAAAACGGGAAGCGCGGTCGATGGTTGGCGCTTCCCGGGAATAATGGCGGAAAGCGCTTCACGCTTCACCAAGTCTAAATATCAGGAAGCGCAACACGCTTCCCTACGCCGGAATGACCCGGATCAGGTTCCAAGGGTATGTCTCACTGCCGCAACCGAATCCGGCTGCCGCAGACCCCTAGCGATGGCCCGAAATTAGCCCAAATATGGAATAATTGCAAGGCAGGCACCCGAATAACCCTTTGAAAATAAAGCCAATGGATATCGAGCAAGCGCGTTTCAACATGGTGGAGCAGCAAATCCGGCCCTGGGATGTACTGGACCAGGCCGTGCTAGACCTGCTGTTCAAGGTGCGCCGCGAGGAATTCGTGCCCGCACCCTACCGTTCCCTGGCGTTCGTGGACATGGAAATCCCGCTCGGCCACGGCGAAAGCATGTGGTCGCCCAAGCTCGAGGCCCGCTGCGTGCAGAGCCTGCAACTCAAGAAAACCGATCGCGTGCTGGAAATCGGCACCGGCAGCGGTTATCTCACCGCCCTGCTCGCCAGCCTGGCCGGCAAGGTGCACAGCGTGGAAATCCATGCCGAGTTTCTCAAGGATGCCGAAGCTCGGCTGAAGGCGCATGGCTTCGACAATGTCAGCCTGGAGGCGGGCGATGCCAGCCGCGGCTGGGAAAACCACGCGCCCTACGACGTCATCGTGGCCACCGGCTCGCTGCCCGTCATTCCGGACATGCTGCCTGCCCAGCTCGCCCCCGGCGGCCGCCTGTTCGCAGTGGTGGGCGACGACCCGGTCATGAATGCACGGTTGACAAGCTGCGTATCGCGCGGCGCATACCGCAGCGAGAACCTGTTCGAAACCAGCCTGAAACCGCTCGTCAACGCATTGCAGCCCGAACGATTCATTTTTTGATGCGCCACCTGACGGTGCGCCAGCTCAAGGAAAGGCTGGAGCAGGGCGAACCGCCCGTGCTTCTGGACGTGCGCGAGGAATGGGAATTGGCGCGCTGCCGGCTGCCCGGGATCACCTGGATTCCCATGGGCCAGATCGTTGCGCGCATGCATGAGCTCGATCGGAGCGGGGAGATCGTCGTGGTTTGCCATCACGGCATCCGCTCCTGGCAGGTGGCCAAATACCTGGAACATGAAGGCTTTGAAAACGTGATCAACCTGACCGGCGGCATTGATGCCTGGGCCAAGGAAGTGGACCCAGACATGCCGCTGTACTAGAAAGAAGTGCATGATGAAACCCAAACTGCCGAGCTTCCTGTTGATGGCCGCCTTAGGCCTGCCTGCATCCGCGGACAATCTGTCCGAAACCTACCGTGCGGCGCTTGCCCACGATGCCGGCTACGCCGCTGCGCAGGCTGCCTATCGTGCTGCCCAGGAGAAAACCCCGCAAGCACGCGCCGGCCTGTTGCCCAACGCCAACCTGAATGCGAACATCCGCCGAAATGATGTGGAAACCTCTCTCGGCGACAGCGAATTCAATTCCCGCGGCTGGGGCGTATCCGCCGCACAGCCGATTTATCGCGGGCAAAATTGGGTCGCCTACGACCAGGCCAAGGTCTCCGTGCAACTGGCCGAGAATCAGCTCAAGATCGCCGGCCAGGATCTGGTTTTGCGCACCGCGACCGCCTATTTCGATGTGCTGCTGGCACAGGACAGCCTGCAATTCATCCACGCGCAAAAAGCCGCCATTACCGAACAGCTGGCCGCCGCCAAGCGCAACTTCGAAGTGGGCACCGCCACCATCACCGACACGCACGAGGCACAGGCGCGCTTCGACCTGGCTACCGCCCAGGAAATCGCCGCACTGAACGGCCTCGAGATCAAGCGCCGCGCACTGCACACCCTCACCGGAAAAAATGTCGACACCCTGTCCATCCTGGTCTCCGATCCCGTTCTCGCCACGCCCGCACCAGCAAACATGGAAGAGTGGGCGTCGCGTGCGCTGGACGGCAATCTGCAAGTGCTCATCAGCCGGCAGGCCAAGCAGATCGCCGACCAGGAAATAGAGCGGGCGCGGCGCGGCCATCACCCTACGCTCGACCTGACCGCCAGTTACAGCGACAACGACAACCAGAACATCGGCGCCGGCACGGTAGACAGCAAGGCCACCGTGATCGGCCTGGAGTTCTCGCTGCCGATTTATCAGGGCGGGCTCATCTCTTCGCAGGTGCGCGAGGCTGTGGCCAACCAGGAGAAAGCGCGTCAGGAGGCGGAGGATGCCCGGCGCAACGCTGCGCTGCAGGCCCGCCAGGCCTACCTCAATGTCACCAGTACGGAAGCGCAGGTCCGGGCGCTGGAAGCCGCGCTCGCCTCCAGCCAGAAGTCATTGGAATCGACCCAGCTTGGCCTGGAGGTGGGGGTACGCACCAATGTCGACGTACTGAACGCCCAGCAGCAACTTACCTCGGCGCAGCGCGATCTTGCCGCCGCACGCTATGATTTTCTGCTCTCGGTGCTGAGCCTGAAAGCGGCGGCCGGCGCATTGTCCGCCGCCGATCTGGAGGAAATCGACCGCCAACTGCTGGCTGCGAAGTAACCAGGGCCTGTCAACGCCGATTTCGCACCTGCTTGAAATTGGCGTCAACAGCCCCTAAAGCTCCAGCAGCCTGAACGTTTTTTCCGCCGCTCCCTTGTGCGCGGCGGAAAAACGCTTTCCGGCATCCCCCATGCGCCGGCGCTCGCCACCGTCGGCGGAAAGCCCGGCTGCCTTGGCCGCCCAATCCTCGGCATCGGCCACACGCAGCGCAGCCCCCTGAGCGAGCGCGTCTTCTGTCGCCTGTTTGAAATTTTCCATGTGCGGGCCCACCAGCACGGGGCACCCAACGGCACAAGCCTCGATCAGGTTTTGCCCGCCGTAGGGCAGCAGACTGCCGCCGATCAGCGCGCAGTCGGCCGCCGCATAGTAGGCGAACATCTCGCCCAGACTGTCTCCCAGCCAGACACGGGTCGAATCCGACACCGGTGCATTCTCGCTGCGCCGCTGCAATCGCAACCCCTGGCTTTGCACCAGTCCGGCGATTTCGTCGAAGCGCTGCGGATGACGAGGAACCAGCGCCAGCAGTGCATCCGCAGGGGCCGTATTATCGAAGGCCCGCAGGATCAGCCTCTCTTCGCCGTCGCGCGTACTGGCGGCAAGCCACATCTTGCGGTTGCCGATGAACTCCCTGAACCGCCTGCCCAGGTCGAGCTGCGCCTGCGGCGGCTCGATGTCGAACTTGAGATTGCCGGTGACGGAAACATTCGACGCGCCCAGATCGCGCAGCCTTGCCGCATCCTCTTCGGTTTGCGCGGCCACGGCCATAAAGGCTTGCAGCGTCTCGCGCGTGAGCGCCGCAAACCTTTTGTAGCCGGCGGCCGACTTCTCCGACATCCTTGCATTCGCCAGCAGCAGCGGCACGCCCGCACGCTTCGCCTCGCGCACGAGGCTGGGCCACAGTTCGGTTTCCATGACGATGGCGCGCGCCGGCCGAGCGTTTTCGAGGAAGCGCCGCACCATCCAGGCATAGTCGTAGGGCAGGTAGCGCACGTGGGCACGGCCGCCGAACAACTGCTCCGCCGTGGCGCGGCCTGCCGGCGTCATGCAGGTGACCAGCACGGTTTTACCCAACGCCAGGAAGCGTTCCGCCAGCGGTGCGGCAGCCCGGGTCTCGCCTACCGACACCGCATGGATCCACACTGCCCCCGCCGGCGGCGGCGCGCCGAAACCGAAGCGCTCGGTGGCATTGCGCCAGTAGCCGCGCTCCTTCAGGCCGCGAACCAGCAGGCGCAGCGGAATGAAGGGCAGCGCCAGCCACAGCAGCAATGCATACAGCAAACGTTGCAGGAAAATCGCCATGGCCGCCATTTTACGGGGGATGCCTGCCCCCTGCTAAAATTCGGGGCTACCCAACTGGAGATTGCATGAAAATCCTGCTCACCGGCGCCGCCGGGTTTATCGGCATGCATGTCGCGCAGCTCCTGCTCGCGCGCGGCGAGGAAGTGGTCGGCATCGACAACCTCAACGACTACTACGACCCCGGCCTCAAACTGGCGCGGCTGGAACAATTGAAGCCGCACGCCAATTTCCGCTTCATCAAGGGCGACATTTCCGACCGCATGGCGATGGAAGACCTGTTCGAGGCCGAACGCTTCAACCGCGTCATCAACCTCGCCGCCCAGCCCGGCGTGCGCTATTCGCTGAAAAACCCGCACGCCTACATCCAGAGCAACGTGGTCGGTTTCGCCAACCTGCTGGAAGGCTGCCGCCACAACGGCGTCGAGCATTTCGTCTACGCCAGCTCCTCCAGCGTGTACGGCGCCAACACCAGGCTGCCCTTCTCGGTGGAAGACAACGTCGACCACCCGGTATCGCTCTATGCCGCCACCAAGAAATCCAACGAACTGATGGCGCACACCTACTCGCACCTGTACGGCCTGCCCACCACGGGCCTGCGCTACTTCACCGTGTACGGCCCCTGGGGCCGTCCCGACATGTCGCCCTGGCTGTTCACTTCCGCCATCCTCGAGGGCCGCCCCATCGACGTGTTCAACATGGGCAAGATGCGCCGCGACTTCACCTATGTCGAGGACATCGCCGAAGGCACGGTGCGCGTAATGGACCGCATTCCCCAGCCCAACCCGGCTTACGACCACGAACACGGCAGCCCGGCGGAGAGCCACGCGCCCTACCGCGTCTACAACATCGGCAACCACCAGCCGGTGGAACTGATGAGCTTCATCGGCACCATCGAAAAAGCCCTGGGCAAGGAAGCGCAGAAGAACTACCTGCCCATGCAGCCGGGCGACGTCGAGGCGACCTACGCCGACATCGAGGCGCTGAAGCAGGCGGTGGGTTTCGAGCCGAAGACGCCGCTGGAATACGGCATCGGCAAGTGGGTGGCGTGGTACCGGCGCTACACCGGCAGTTGATCCGCCCGGCGGGCCGCGGCTAGCGGCAAACCAGGGCGATTATTTCCGCCTTCTGTTTCTGCTGCGCGATGCCGATGGGCGTGGCGCCGCTGGAATGCCGCGCATTGGAATCCGCCCCCGCCTTGATCAGCAAGCCGACCATGTCGGCATAGCCGTTGGCGACCGCCTTGTGCAGCGGCGTCCAGCCATCGTTGTCTGGTTCGTTGACGTTTGCGCCATGCCCAAGCAGCACCGAGGCGATCCCGGCATGGCCCATCGCCGCCGCCTGCAATAGCGGCGTCAACCCGGCAGTGCTCTTGAGATCGGCGGGAATGCCGGTTTCCAGCAGGCGCCGGGTCACGCTTTCAAACCCGCGATACGCAGCCCAGTGCAGCGGCCCGTAGCCGCGCGCGTCCTGCACGTCGGTCTTTGCGCCGGCATCGATCAGCATGTTTGCCGCGCTCTCGCTGCTCGTGAAGATCGCCACCATCAGCGGCGTCCAGCCCGCCTTGTTCTGCAGGTTGATGTCCACGCCTGCCCGCAGGAAAAGCTCGATGGCTTTCTCGTTCCCGAGTTCGACGGCGCGAAAGAACCCCTCCTTCGAATACTCGATCCCCTGCTCATCGAGGCCGCGCCGGGTCGTTTCGTTCGACCACACGTCCTCTGGCAGCGCCTTGGCCTGCATCGCCTCCGCATAAAGGTCGTGAAGGAAGTTGATTTCGCGCAGGACGTCGAGCGGGAAGCCCTGCCGGTCAGGCCTGTCGCTGAGGAACAGGCCGGTGAAATAGTGTTCCAGTTCCTCCTTGCCCCACAGCTCCATCACCTCGTTGAAGATGCGCGGGAACTGCCGCTCCAGAAGATGGGGATAGCGATCTTCGCGGCCTTTCAGCAAAGGCACCAGGATAGGATGCATTCTTCACTCCAAAGACAACTCGGGCAATCAGGAATTCTGGACGGGCACCGGCGTCACCTGGCACCGCACACCGGCCAGCAGAGACAACAACGGCATTTTCAAGGCCTATCTTCAATTCCCCGGAACAAAGCGGGCGGGCAGCGGCCAGGCATCCGCCAATTTGCGGCCTGACCGGGGCGACTTGCATGGCTGTTTGCAATAAGTTCCTTGCTGTTGGCGTGACGGCGCACAACACTACAGCTTCGCGCTTCTTCCCCCATCCACTGCCAGAATCTGTCCCGACACGAAGGGGGCGTCCTCGATGAAGAAGCGTACGGCATGAGCGATGTCCGCCGGCGTACCGGAACGCTTCAGCATGGTGTGGGAGACGATGCGCTGGCGGGAAACCTCGTCAAAGTCCGGATTGTCCTCCGGCCACATGATGGGGCCCGGGGCCACGCCGTTGACGCGCACGTTGGGCGCCAATTCGCGCGCCAGCGACTTGGTGAGCCCGACCAGTCCGGCCTTGGCCACCGAATAGACGAGATAGTTCTTCATCGGCCGGTCGGCATGGATGTCGGTGATATTGACGATGCAGCCGAAATGTTTCCTCAGTTCCGGTGCCGCCGCCTGCGACAGGAACATCGGCGCCTTGAGATTGGAGCCCATCAGGTCGACCCAGTCCTTCTCGGCAATGGTGCCGACCGGCGTGGGATAGAAGCTCGATGCGTTGTTGACCAGCACGTCGAGCTTGCCGAAGGTGGCCACGGTTTGCGAAACCAGGCTGGGCAGCACGACGGTGTCGAGCAGGTCCGCCTGGATCAGCGCCACCGAGTTCTCGCGCACGGCATTGAGCTCATCCTGCAGGGCGCGCGCCTCCTTGGCCGAACTGCGGTAATGGATCATGAGGTTGGCGCCGGTGGCATGCATGAGGCGCGCGATCTCCGCACCCACGCGTCGGGAACCGCCGGTGATCAGGATGGTTTTGACTGGGGCCGATTTGGCGGGCATCGCTGCTGTCCTGTTCTGGGTTATCGTACCGGGCATTATCACCCAAGCCTTTTGACGCGTCATGCCCCTGCCCGCTCCCGCACCCGAGCTGCTCGAAGTCAGCCGACAACTCACGCTACGCATCCACGCCGAGATCGATCTCAATGGCGGCTGGATTCCGTTCGTGCGCTACATGGAGCTGGCCCTGTACACGCCGGGCCTGGGTTACTACAGCGGCGGCTCGGCAAAATTCGGCGGCGGCGGCGATTTCGTCACCGCGCCGCAGATTTCGCCGCTGTTCGGGCGCGTACTGGCCCGCCAGTTTTCCGAAGTACTGAAGCAGAGCGGCGGCGGCATCCTGGAACTGGGTGCAGGCAACGGACAACTGGCCGCGCAAATGCTTGCCGAGCTCGATGCCCTGGGCATGAATGCGCCCTATTCCATCCTGGAAGTGAGCGGCGAGCTGCGCGCACGCCAGCAACATGCGTTGCAAGGTTCCGGCGGCACAGTTGATTGGCTGGATGCCCTGCCGGAAAAAATTACTGGCGTCGTTTTCGGCAACGAGGTGCTGGATGCGCTGCCCGTCCACCTCGTCCGCTGGAGCGAAAACGGCCCGCTGGAACGCGGCGTGGTCAGGGACGGACAAGGCTTCGACTGGCAGGATCGGCCCATCTCCGACCCGGCATTGCTGGCACAAGCGCGTGGACTCGAGCTGCCCGCAGGCTATGTCAGCGAGATCAACCTTGCCGCGCCGGCCCTGGTGAAAAGCCTGGCCGACCGGCTGGAAGCCGGGCTGCTGCTGTTCATCGACTACGGATTCGGCAGAAGCGAGTACTACCATCCACAGCGCCACATGGGCACCCTGCGCGCGCACTATCGCCACCATGCGCTGGACGATCCCTTTTATTTTCCGGGGCAATGCGACCTGACCGCGCACGTCGATTTCACCGCCGTGGCCGATGCCGCGCTGGAAGCCGGGCTGGAAGTGTGCGGCTACACCACGCAGGCGAATTTCCTCCTCGGCGGCGGCATCACCGCGCTGCTCGCCGAAGCGCCGGCGAATGCCGCCGCGAGCTACCTGCCGCTTGCCAGCGGCGTGCAGAAACTCTTGTCGCCCGCCGAAATGGGCGAACTGTTCAAGGTGATCGGGATGGTCAAAAAAAACGCGCCCTGCCCGAGCGCGTTTTCCTTCGGCGACCAGCGCCATCGGCTGTAGGAGCGGCGCCCTCGCCGCGATAAATGGTTCTCCACCACAAACCCATCGGCCCGAGGGCGGGCCTCCCACAACCCCGCCTTTGTGGGAGCTGCGCCCTCGCCGCGATCAATGGGTTCATCCACCACAAACCTGAACAAAGAGGACAGGAGAAAAACCCTTTCGTCTTCCTCCTGTCCTCCTTGTGAGAACGGTCTTTTTGGAAGTAAATCAGCTCAGCCTGCCGTGGCAGTGCTTGTACTTCCTGCCGCTGCCGCAGGGGCAGGGGTCGTTGCGGCCGACCTTGGGCGCATCGCGCGTGACCGGCTGCGCAGGCGCGGCTTCGCCTTCGGGCTGGTCCTTGCCGGCCAGCGCCTCGTCGTAATCCGCATGGTGGTACTGCACGTTGGAGACCTCCTCGTGCTGCTGCTCGACCACTTCCACATCCTGCTCGGTGCGAATCTGCACGGTGGTGGTGATGCGGGTAACTTCCATCTTGACCGCATCCAGCATATTCGAGAACAGCTGGAAGGCCTCGCGCTTGTATTCCTGCTTGGGGTCCTTCTGCGCGTAGCCGCGCAGGTGGATGCCCTGGCGCAGCTGATCGAGCGCGGAAAGATGCTCGCGCCAGTGCGAGTCCAGGCTTTGCAGCATGACGGCGCGCTCGAAATGACGCAGCACCTCGGCGCCGACGATCGCCTCCTTGGCGGCATAGACTGCGTCGGCGGCCTCCGCTGCCTTGGTGCGCAGCCCCTGTTCGTCGAGCTTGTCGTCTTCCTTGAGCCACTGCGCAAGCGGAATTTGCAGCGCGAATTCCGCTTCCAGCATCTTTTCCGCGCCTTCCACGTCCCACTGCTCTTCCATGGAGCCGGGCGGGATGTGCTGGCTGATTACCGTGTTGATGACGTCAAAGCGCATCGAGCGGATGGTGTCGGCGATGTCATCCGCCGCCAGCAGTTCGTTGCGCTGCTCATAGATGACCTTGCGCTGGTCGTTGGCGACGTCGTCATATTCCAGCAGTTGCTTGCGGATGTCGAAGTTGCGCGCTTCGACCTTGCGCTGGGCATTCTCGATCGCGCGCGACACCCAGGGGTGCTCGATGGCCTCGCCTTCGGGCAGCTTGAGCTTGTTCATGATGGCGGCGACGCGGTCGGACGCGAAAATGCGCAGCAGCGGGTCTTCCAGCGACAGATAGAAGCGCGAGGAACCGGGGTCGCCCTGGCGGCCGGAGCGGCNNCGCGATTCGTGGCGCTCGGTGCCGATGATGTGCAGGCCGCCTGCCGCCAGCACCTGCTCGTGCACCTGCTGCCACTCGGACTTGAGGCGCTCCTTGCGTGCGGCCTTCTCGGCAACCGGCAGCGACTCGTCGGCGTCAATGGCGTCCAGCTGCTTCTGGATGCTGCCGCCCAGCACGATATCGGTGCCGCGGCCCGCCATGTTGGTGGCGATGGTGATCGCCTCCGGGCGCCCTGCCTGTGCCACCACCTCGGCTTCGCGCGCGTGCTGCTTGGCGTTCAGCACCTCGTGCTTCAAGCCTTCCTTGGCCAGCAGTCCGGACAGGTATTCATTGATCTCGATGGAGGTCGTGCCCACCAGCACCGGCTGGCCGCGCCCCTGGCAGTCGCGGATGTCCTTGATCACCGCCGCATACTTGTCCTTGGCGGTCAGGAACACCTGGTCGTGCATGTCCTTGCGGATCATGGGGCGGTGCGTCGGCACCACCACGGTTTCCAGATTGTAGATCTGCTGGAATTCGTAGGCCTCGGTGTCCGCGGTGCCGGTCATGCCGGACAGCTTGGCATACATGCGGAAGTAATTCTGGAAGGTGATCGAGGCAAGCGTCTGGTTTTCCTTCTGGATCGCCACGCCTTCCTTGGCCTCCACCGCCTGGTGCAGCCCCTCCGACCAGCGCCGCCCGGCCATCAGGCGGCCGGTGAATTCGTCGACGATCACCACTTCGCCCTGCCCATCAGGACCCGGCTGCACCACATAATGCTGGTCACGGTGATACACCGCGTGCGCGCGCAATGCGGCATTGACGTGGTGCATGAGGCGGATGTTGCTGGCGTCGTACAGGCTGCTGCCCCCGGGGAGCAGACCCATTTCCGTCATCACCGCCTCGATCTTCTCGTGGCCGGATTCGGAGATCAGCACCGTGTGCGCCTTTTCATCCACCCAGTAATCGCCTTCGCCGTCTTCCGCCTCCTGCTTTGCGAGTCGGCCGGGGATTGCGTTCATGGCCAGATACAGTTCGGTGTTGTCCTCGGCCTGGCCGGAAATGATGAGCGGCGTGCGCGCCTCGTCGATGAGGATGGAGTCGACCTCGTCGACGATGGCGAAATTGAGTCCGCGCTGCACCTTCTCGGACAACTGGAACACCATGTTGTCGCGCAGGTAGTCGAAACCGAATTCGTTGTTGGTGCCGTAGGTGATGTCGGCGCCGTAAGCCGCCTGCTTCTGCTCGTGCTGCATCTGCGAAAGGTTGACGCCCACGGTCAGGCCCAGGAATTCGAAGAGCCGGCCCATCCACTCGGCGTCGCGGCTGGCGAGGTAGTCGTTCACCGTCACCACGTGCACGCCCTTGCCGGAGAGCGCATTGAGATAGGCCGGCAGCGTCGCCATCAGGGTTTTGCCCTCGCCGGTGCGCATTTCCGAAATCTTGCCGTCATGCAGCACCATGCCACCCACCATCTGTACATCGAAATGGCGCATGCCCAGCGCGCGGCGGCCGGCCTCGCGCACCACGGCAAAAGCCTCGGGCAGCAACTTGTCCAGGAGCTCGCCCTTGGCCAGGCGCTCGCGAAACTCGTCGGTCCTGGCCCGCAGCTCCATGTCGGTCAGCTTTTCCATGGCCGGTTCGAGCGCATTGATCGCTCGCACCTTATGCATGTATTGTTTGATCAGCCGCTCGTTGCGGCTGCCGAAGATTTTCTTGAAAACGTTTTGCAGCATGGGAAGCGGAATGCCCCGAAAAGTGCCAGTAAATCAGTGGATTTTATCACAGCGAAGGTTAACGCCCGGTGAAGGGAGCACGCCGTGGCCCAGCGTCTGAGCGATCTTCTGGCCAACCTGCCCGCGGTGCGACAGGCTCTGGCCCTGTCTTCACTGCAAAGGCAGTTCGACGCGGCGCTGCCCGCCCGCTTCCGCGGCGGAGTTCAGGTCGTGGCTTTTGAAGACGGGGAATTGCGGGTTCTCTGCAGCAACGGCGCCATCGCCAGCCGGCTGCGCCTGGAAGCCCAGAACCTTGCCGAGGCCCTGCAAAAGCGCGGCCTGCCCGTGCGGCGCGTCAGCCTGAAGGTGCAGCCGGCCAGTTTGCGCAAGCCGCTGCCGCCGCGCGCCAAGCCACCATTGCCGGTGTCGGCCAGGCAGGCATTCGAATCCGCCAGCGAACACCTGCAGGAAGGCGAGGTGAAGACCGCCCTGCAAAACCTGCTCAAGCATCACAAGGATGCCTGACTAGCGTCCGCTGCGCTCTTCCCAACTGCGCGCTTTCCGCTCCTCCCCCCGATAGGTCTGGTTGGCGGGCTTGCCCGGCAAGGGTTCGGCACGGGCCGGCGCGGGCCGAACTGGCGGCCGCTGCACGCCGGGCGACGCCGGCTTGACAGGCTGCGACGGCGCGCTTGCCGACGGCCCGCCTGACGGTGCGGCGACAGGCGCTTGCTTGCGGGTCGTCGTACGCTGTTCCGGGGTAGCCGTGCGCGGTATTTCCTGTTGGCGGACGGGGCTGGGGGCGCGCGTGGCGGGCGGCACCTTCACCGGGCTGGCCACTTCCCTGAGGCGCGGCGGTTGCGGCGGCGGCGTGCGTTCCGGCCCGGCCACGGCACCGAACGGCGGCCGTTGCGTCGCCGCCCCATCTTCTTCGCGGCGCGTCGGCGGCTTCACATATTTCGGTTCGGGCTCTGCCCGCGGCCGTGCACGCGATTTTTCATCCTGCCAGGGCAAGACCCGCTCGCGCGCGGGGCGCGTGGTCACCACCGCCCTGGATTCGGCATCGCGCGGCGGCTTGGCGGCCGCCTTCGGCGCCCCGCCGAACAGGCTTTCACGCGAGGGCTTGACCGGTATCTCGCGCGCCGGCGCAAACTCCTCGTGGCGATAGCGCGTCTCGGCAGTCGCCCTGATGGGCGCGCGGCCGAACCTGTCGGCGGGCGCCGTCAGAATGGCGCGCGGCTGCCTGGCATTGCGGTAACGGATGTCGCCCACATTGATGATGGTGGTCTGCTTGATGACCACGTTGTTGACGATGCGCGGCCCGCCCCACCCGGCCCAGCGCGGATGCCGGCGGTGCTTGTGGTGGCCCCACCAGGGCAGCACCGGCTCGCCCCAGCTCAAGGCCACCCACCACAGGCCCGGCAGGCCGACGCTGATGCGCACATCATGGTCGCGAATCAGGAAGGCCACCAGGGCAGGCGCATACACCGGGCGCCTCACCACCGGCCCCGGCGCCCAGGCCCAGTAACTGCCAATGAAGACCCAGCGCCCGTAATGGAAGGGCGCCCAGCCCCAGGGCGCATCGTCTATCCAGGTCCACTCGTAGTAGGGGTCCCACACCCAGGCACCGGTGCTGTAGGGCGCCCAGCCGGAGGCAACCCCGCGCGGAATCCATACCGGACCGTAATCGGGCACGACGCGCCAGTAGCCGTAATGGTCGAGGTCCTCCGCGCCATAGACGTCCGCCGGCAGATAGCGCGAACTGATGGATTCGCCGATGCGATCGCTGCGTGCATCGTTCCATCGGTCCCAGCCATCGGCAGGTGGTGCGGCGTAAGTGGCCACTTGCACCGGTTTGCCGGCAGTGACCACGATTTCTTCCGAGGGATAAATGCTGAGCGAGCGGCCATCCGCCGTGGTCACCATGGCACGCCCGCCGCGACGAGTGATGAAACGGGTCTCGCGGCCATTCACCTCCACGCGGTAATAGCCGGGCTGCTCGATGATGAACACCGCATCCGGCGTGCCCACTTCCACGCTGTCGCCCACCGCGAGACTGCGGATGTCGAAGGAAACCAGGCCGCGCGTCAGCTTGAACTGGATGTAATGTGCTTCGTGATTCATCAGCGACAACTCGGTGTCCTCGTCCGCGCGCACGAAGCTGCGGCTGTCGAACTGGACTTCGAAATTGGCGTCGGCACCGGCGTAGAGCGCATCCCCTTCGGCCAGTGGCAGGTTGCGGCGGGCACTGACCCAATCCTCCGCCCCCTCACGCCAATGGGAAACCTGGCCGTCGATGAAGCTCAACCGCGGCGGCGTGGGTGCCCAGAAGTCGTCTTCGTCGTCCCAGGCGTGGGCGGCAGCGCCGAACACGGCGAGCAGGATGAACAAAGGAAGAAACAGAAGTCGGCGCAGGCTGTTCATGGGCACCCCCGTGGCGCAAGTCGGACACTCGAGGCTTGCGCACGCGGACGCTGCGCGCAACCTACTTGACCACTATAGACCCTGGAGTCAGGACGGACGGGCGCACGCCCTCGGCACCTGTGCCGGCTAGCGCAGGATCAGGCGCTCGGCAATGAAGACCAGCGCCATCACCACGCCCAGCACGACGAGAAAACGCACAATGCGGCCGGCGATGCGCAGGTATTTCCTGTCCTTGGTCAGCATCCAGGCCAGGCCCAGCCCGGCAAGGACGATGAGACTCAGAACCAGAATCAGCCGCAGGACCATCAGGCGGCTTGGGGATAGAAATGCGCCACGGCCTCCGGCGCATCCTCGGTGTTTTCGAACGTGGCCAGTTCCCAGGCCGACTGGTTTTCCATCAGCGCACGCAGCAGCTGGTTGTTCAGCGCATGGCCGGACTTGTGCGCCTCGAGCCGGCCGATGAGGGGCTTGCCGATCATGTAGAAATCGCCGATGGCGTCGAGCACCTTGTGCTTGACGAACTCGTCGTCGTAGCGGAGGCCGTCGGCGTTGAGGATGCGGTATTCGTCCATGACGATGGCATTGTCGAGCGAACCGCCGAGCGCGAGGTTGTTGTTGCGCAGCATCTCCACCTCGTGCATGAAGCCGAAGGTGCGGGCGCGCGCGACTTCGCGGATGTAGGAAGTGTTGTCGAAGTCCACGCTCACCACCTGGCCGGACTGTTCGAACACCGGGTGGTCGAAGTCGATGGTGAAGTCGATGCGGAAGCCGTCGTAGGGCGACAGGCGCACCCACTTGTCGCCTTCCTTCACTTCGATCGGCTCGAGAATGCGCACGAACTGCTTGGGGGCATTGAGCTCCTCGATGCCGGCCGATTGCAGCAGGAACACGAAAGGCGCCGCCGAGCCGTCGAGGATGGGCACTTCGGGGCCGGTGAGGTCGATCACGATGTTGTCGATGCCCAGGCCCGCCAGCGCCGACATCAGGTGCTCGACGGTGGCGACCTTGGCCTTGTCCACGGTCAGCGCCGAACACAGGCGCGTGTCGGTGACCTTGTAAGGATCGACGGCGATGTCCACCGGTGGATCCAGATCCACCCGGCGAAACAGGATGCCGGTGCCGGCCGCCGCCGGGCGCAGGGTCATCTCGACCTTGACCCCGGAATGCAGGCCCACGCCGGTGGTCTTGACCTGGGTTTTGAGCGTGCGCTGTTTGATCATGCCCTCAATGGTCCAACTTGTTGTTTGAGAATGGATTTTACCTGCAAATGCCCGCTGTAGGAGGCCCGCCTCGGGCCGATAGGGTCGTCAGAGATTAATCGCGGCGAGGGCGCCGCCCCTACCCCTTCACGCACACCTTCGGCCGCAGGAACGCCACCCGCTTCGCCAGTCCCGCCCTTTCCGTCGCCTCGGCCACGCGGTCGACATCCTTGTAGGCGCCCGGCGCCTCTTCCGCCGCGCCGCGCAGCGACTGGGTGCGGACCAGTATCCCCCGGCTCGCCAGTTCGTCGATGAGTTCCCTGCCGTGCCAGCGTTTCAGCGCGGCATTGCGGCTCATGGAACGGCCGGCGCCGTGGCTCGCCGAGGCGTAGGCCGGGTTGCCCGGCAGGCCTGCCAGCACATAGGAGCCGGTGCCCATGCTGCCGCCGATGATGACCGGCTGTCCTGCCTGCCGGTAGCGTTCCGGCAATTGCGGATGGCCTGGCGCGAAGGCGCGCGTCGCGCCCTTGCGATGCACGTAAAGCCAGCGCTTCTTGCCCTCCACTTCGTGCTGCTCGAGCTTGCAGGTGTTGTGCGAGACGTCGAACAGGGTTGTGAGCCGCGCTTGCGGCAGGACATGGGCAAAGGTTTCGCGCGTGAGATGGGTGAGAATCTGGCGGTTGGCCAGCGCACAGTTGATGGCCGCATTCATGGCGCCCAGATAGGCCTGGCCTTCCGGGCTGTTGATGGGCGCGCAGGCCAGTTCGCGGTCGGGCAGACTGATGCCCAGCCTGCCCGCGGCCTTGGCCAGGCTCACCAGGTAGTCGGTGCCGATCTGGTGGCCGAGGCCGCGCGAGCCGCAATGGATGGATACCACGACCTGGCCCTCGTGCAGGCCGAAAGCTTGTGCACAGACAGAATCGAAAATCTTTTCCACCACCTGCACCTCCAGGTAGTGGTTGCCCGAACCCAGGGTGCCCATTTCGCCCCGTTGGCGCTTCTTCGCCAGCTCAGAAACCTGGCGAGGATCGGCGCCCTTCACGCAGCCATGCTCCTCGATATATTGCAAATCTTCGCCCACGCCGTAGCCACGCGCCAGCGCCCAGTTGGCGCCATGCAGCATGATGTCGTCGATCTCCCTGGTGCCGAGCTTGATCTCGCCTTCCTGGCCCACGCCGGCAGGGATGTTGCGGAACAGCGCATCGGCCAGCTGCTCGGCCTTGGGCGCAAGCTCGGGCAAATTCAGGTTGGTGCGCAGGCAGCGAATGC
>DISR01000070.1 GCA_002421825.1 Thiobacillus sp. UBA6205
GCCGCGGAAGCTGAATGACACGTTCGACACCCCGCCCGAGGTCTTGGCGTACGGCAGGTTCTCCTTGATCCACGCCACCGCGTTGATGAAATCGACCGCGTAGTTGTCGAGCTCCTCGATGCCGGTGGCGATGGCGAAGATGTTGGGGTCGAAGATGATGTCCTCGGGCGCAAAGCCGACCTCATCGACGAGGATGCGGTAGGCGCGCTCGCAAATCTCGATCTTGCGCTGAAAGCTGTCCGCCTGGCCCTGCTCGTCGAAGGCCATCACCACCACGGCCGCGCCGTAGCGCTGGGCGAGCCGGGCTTCCTGCTTGAACTTCTCCACGCCCTCCTTCATGGAGATGGAGTTGACGATGGACTTGCCCTGCACGCACTTCAGGCCGGCCTCGATCACCTCCCACTTGGAGGAGTCGATCATGACCGGCACGCGCGCGATGTCCGGCTCCGATGCGACGAGCTTGAGGAAGCGGTCCATCGCCGCCTTGGCGTCGAGCATGCCCTCGTCCATGTTGACGTCGATGACCTGGGCGCCGTTTTCCACCTGCTGGCGCGCGACCGAGAGCGCGTCGTCGTAGCGGCCTTCCAGGATCATGCGCGCGAAGGCGCGCGAGCCGGTGACGTTGGTGCGCTCGCCGACGTTGACGAACAGGCTGCCGGGGCAGACGTTCAAAGGCTCCAGGCCGGACAGCCTGAGGCAGGGCTGGATTGCCGGCAGCTTGCGCGGCGCCAGGTCGGCGACGGCCTGCGCCATGGCCTGCACGTGCGGCGGCGTGGTGCCGCAGCAGCCGCCGAGGATGTTGAGGAAGCCCGACTGGCCCCATTCGCGCACGGCCTCGGCCATCTGCTGCGGGGTCTCGTCGTACTTGCCGAAGGCGTTGGGCAGGCCGGCGTTGGGATGGCTGGAAACCAGGCAGTTCGCCACGCGCGACAGTTCGGCGACGAAGGCGCGCATCTGCCTGGGACCGAGCGCGCAGTTGAGGCCGACG
The DNA here is from genome assembly GCA_002421825.1 of Thiobacillus sp. UBA6205. Taxonomy (GTDB): domain Bacteria; phylum Pseudomonadota; class Gammaproteobacteria; order Burkholderiales; family Thiobacillaceae; genus UBA6918. The sequence continues at coordinate 989 of DISR01000070.1, forward strand.
GAAAACGGCTTCACGTGCTTCACCGAGTTCCAGAACGCCTCGGTGGTCTGGCCCGAGAGCGTGCGCCCGGAGGCGTCGGTGATGGTGCCGGAAATCATGATCGGCGGCTTGTCGGCGCGGCCGTCGAAATACTGTTCGATCGAAAACAGCGCGGCCTTGGCATTCAGCGTGTCGAAGATGGTTTCCACCATCAAGAGGTCGACACCGCCTTCCATCAGCGCGTCGATCTGTTCGCCGTAGGCGTCGACCAGTTCGTCGAAGCTTACGTTGCGNNGCGCCGGGGTCGTTGACCTCGGGCGAAATGCTGGCGGTCTTCGAAGTGGGGCCGAGGATGCCGACGATGAAACGCGGCTTCTCCGGCGTGCTGTACTTGTCGGCAAGCTCGCGCGCCAGCCTGACGGAGGCCAGATTGATCTCGCGGGTGAGGTCGCCCATGCGGTAGTCGGCGAGCGAAATGCGCTGGGCGCTGAAGGTGTTGGTCTCGATGATGTCCGCGCCCGCCGCGAGATATTTCTCGTGGATTTCGCGGATCAGATCGGGCTTGGTCAGGCTGAGCAGGTCGTTGTTGCCCTTGATGTCGTGCGGCCAGTCCGCGAAGCGCTCGCCGCGATAGTCCGCATCGCCGAGCCGGTAGTTCTGGATCATGGTGCCCATGGCTCCGTCCAGAATCAGGATGCGGCGGGAAAGGGCGTCTTTAAGCTGGGCAATACGGGACATGGCTGAAGAAAAATGAAATCATGCCGTTTATTATAAGGCCACGGATACTTTGCGACCTTAGCCATGAAACATCTCGCCCCCAGGGAAGCCCACGAACTCCTCCATGCCAATCCCGATGCCGTCCTGATCGACGTGCGTTCCGAGATGGAATACCTGTTCGTCGGCCACCCCAAGGACGCACTGCTGATTCCCTGGCAGGACGGCGAGCATTTCGAACTCAACCCGGATTTTCTCGGCCATGTGCGCAAGGCCTCCAGCCTGAACCGGCCGGTGGTGCTGATCTGCCGTTCGGGCAACCGCTCGAAAATCGCCGGTGAATTTCTGGAGAAGTACGGCTTCCCCGAGGTCTACAACGTGCTGCACGGCTTCGAGGGCGACCTCGACGCCCAGCGCCGTCGCAGCATGGTCAACGGCTGGCGTTTCGAGGGGCTGCCCTGGGAGCAGACCTGAATCCGGGTCGGTGGCTTGCCAGGGGTTCCCGTGCCGATTGCCCAGGCCGTTACGGCCCTTGGGCCGCCCCCGCCGGAACGCGCGATCAAGGCCATGCAGGAAATGAAGGCGCGAAGCGGTCCCGGGGGCATGGGATAGCCGATCTTCCGCAATCGGCGAAGGGCCTGTCAGGCTGGTGATGCCGGCTTCGTTGGGAGGGCCGCGCAAACTTTCCGAATCGCCGGATTCCCTCGATGTCCGGCCGCAGTTCGGCCGGCAGCGCGCAGCCACCCGCGCGCACCCGGAACCCCGCTCCGGAAAGGATCCCCATTGGCATCGCAAGCGCTGACCGCGCCGCCACTGGCGCGGGGATGTCCTCGGCATGCACGCGTTGCGGCGGGCTGGCCGGGTGGCCAGGGGCGTTTCGACCAGAGCCTCTTGCGGCAGGCGCCCGCAGGCCAAACCTTTCCGCTTGCGCGGATGCGGATTTGCCCATATAAAACGAACTGCACGAAAGTGTGCACTGACTTTATCGCCGAACAAGTCAGCGCTTGAGGACGCACGATAAAAATAAAATGTTTTGCTGTGGCAACCACCAAACAGGGGATAAACATGTACGTTCGCAATGTGGCGCTGATGATGGCTGTGTGCCTGCTGGGCGCAAGCCAGATGCCGGCCTGGGCCGGCACGGAAGAAGAAAACATGAAGGCAATGGAAGCAGCTGCCGAGCGGGTGAAGAAAAGCGCGGTCGCGTTTCGCGCCGATCTTCAGCGCATACGCGCAGAACGCGCGCGCATACAGGCGCAGCATGCGGAAGAGCGCAGGCGCGAGGCGGCCGAGCGCGCCGAGCAGGAAAGAAAGGACGCCATTGCTTTGGCGGCGGCCCAACGGGAAGGCGTACAGAAGGCCAGGGAGCTCAGGGCCGCACAGGAAAAAGCCAGGCGCGAAGCGCTGCTGCGCGCGGAACAGGCGGAGCAGCAGCGCCAGGCGGTGCTCGATATGCAGCGTGAAATGGAAGAGCGCATCGCGGCTACGCAGGCGATGCGCTAGCCGGACAGGCGCATCGCGGTTGCAAACTTAGCCAAGCGCCACGCCCAGGGCGTTGCCGATGAAATAGGTGGCCGCGCCTGCCGCGCCGCCGATGAGCAGCATGCGCAGGCCGCCGTGGACGGCCTGGCGGCCGGTGAACAGGCTCAGCACGGCCCCCACGCTGAATAGCGCCACGCCCGTCAGCCCGATGCTGACGGCCAGGGGGCGGTTCGCGAAAGGCGTCGCAAATGGCAGCAGCGGAATGATGGCGCCGGCGGCAAAAGCCAGGAAAGAGGCGATCGCTGCCTTGGCGGGCGAGCCGAGTTCGTCCGGATTCAATCCGAGTTCCTCGCGCGCCAGGGTGTCGAGCGCGCGTTCCGGATCTTCGAACAGGCGGCTGGCCAGTTTTTCCGCCTCATCTTTCGGAATGCCCTTGGCGGCATAGATCAAGGCGAGTTCGGCGGCTTCTTCCTCGGGGTATTGCTCCAGTTCCTCGCGTTCCAGGCCGATCTGGTATTCGAACATCTCCCGCTGCGAGCGCACCGAGATGTATTCGCCCGCGGCCATCGACAGCGCGCCGGCCAGCAGGCCCGCCGTGCCGGCCAGCAGGACGACGTCGTTGTCCGCTGCGGCGCCCGCCACGCCCAGGATGAGCGCGGCATTGGAAACCAGGCCGTCGTTCACCCCGAACACGGCCGCACGCAGCGTGTTGCCGGCCCCCGAACTCTGGTGGCGGCGGCCGATCTCCTCGACATTGAGCGGCATCCGGTGCGGCTGCGGCGCGGTGTACAGGGACATGCCGCGCACCTTCATGGCGGTGAGGATGGGACGCAGCGTGCGCGGCCTGAAGTGGCGGGTCAGCCTTGAGACCACGCGCGCGCGGATGTCCGGATGGAAATGCGGCGGCACTGCGCCGCCCTCGGCCTGGATCACGCCGGCCCAGATGCCGGACTGCTCTTCCGCGGCATGCGCCAGTTCCTCGAACAGGGCCTGGCGCGGTGTGCCCGCTTCTGCCATGGCCACGGCGCGATAGAGGTAGGCCGAACGCTTTTCTTCCTGCCAGCCTTCAAGTGCGCTATCGAGTTTGCTCATTAGAAATGCAGATCGAACAAAGAGGACAGGAGGACAGGAAGGAAGCAAACAGCGGGGTTTGCAGTTGTCCTCTTTGTGGATTTTTCCTGCATTGGAAACTCCTTCGCGGATGGTTTTTTCAGCCGCCGAAGGCGCGCCGGTACTGGATGGCCTCGGCCAGATGGCTGGTTTCGATGTGCTCGCAGCCTGCGAGGTCGGCCAGCGTCAGCGCGAGCTTCAGAATCCGGTGGTAGGCGCGCGCGGAAAGATTCAGCCGCGTGATGGCCTGCCTGACCAGGGCTTCGCCCGCCTGGTCGAGCTGGCAGAATTGTTCAATCTCCTTCGGTGCCAGGGCGGCATTCGGCTTGCCCTGGCGCGCGGTTTGCCGCGCGCGGGCGCCGGCGACGCGCTCGCGCACGGCGGCGCTGGGCTCGGCCGAAGTCTTCGCCAGCAGTTCGTTCTCCGGCAGCGCCGGCACCTCGACCTGGATGTCGATGCGATCGAGCAGCGGGCCGGAGATTTTCCCGCGATAGCGCGCGACCTGGTCCGGCGTGCAGCGGCACTTGCCGTTGTGGTGGCCGAGGTAGCCGCAGGGGCAGGGGTTCATGGCGGCGACGAGCTGGAAGCGCGCGGGGAATTCGGCCTGGCGTGCGGCGCGCGAAATCGTGATGTGCCCGGTCTCCAGCGGTTCGCGCAGCACCTCCAGCACCTTGCGGTCGAACTCGGGCAGTTCGTCCAGGAACAGCACGCCATGGTGGGACAGCGAAATCTCGCCCGGGCGCGGATTGCCGCCGC
>DISR01000054.1 GCA_002421825.1 Thiobacillus sp. UBA6205
CGCCGGTGCAGGTGGTCTTCACGGTCGGGGTGATGCCGACGATTTCAATCTCTTCGCCAACCTTGATGACGCCGCGCTCGACACGACCGGTCACCACGGTGCCGCGGCCGGAGATGGAGAACACGTCTTCCACAGGCATCAGGAAGGGCTTGTCGATAGCGCGCTCGGGCTCGGGAATGTAGGAGTCGAGGGCATCGGCCAACTTCATGATGGAGGGTTCGCCGATGTCGGACTGGTCGCCTTCCAGGGCTTTCAGCGCGGAGCCGATGACGATGGGGGTGTCGTCGCCAGGGAAGTCGTACTTGGACAGCAACTCGCGAACTTCCATCTCCACAAGTTCCAGCAACTCGGCATCGTCGACCATGTCGGCCTTGTTCATGTACACGATGATGTAGGGCACGCCAACCTGACGCGCCAGCAGGATGTGCTCGCGGGTCTGGGGCATGGGGCCGTCAGCAGCCGACACCACCAGAATGGCACCGTCCATCTGCGCCGCACCGGTAATCATGTTCTTCACATAGTCGGCGTGGCCGGGGCAGTCAACGTGCGCGTAGTGACGCTTGGCGGTCTCGTATTCGACGTGCGCGGTGTTGATGGTAATGCCGCGGGCCTTCTCTTCGGGCGCGCTGTCAATGTCAGCGTAGTTCTTCGCCGCACCACCAAACTTCTTCGACAAAATGGTGGTGATCGCCGCCGTCAGGGTGGTCTTGCCATGGTCAACGTGACCAATCGTGCCAACGTTCACGTGCGGCTTCGTACGTTCAAATTTTTCCTTAGACATGTCTTGATCCTCGTCCTAGATTACTTTTTGCTCACCACGGCCTCGGCCACGTTCTTGGGGGCCTCGGAATAATGTTTGAATTCCATGCTGTAGGTGGCGCGGCCCTGGCTCATTGAGCGCAGATCGGTGGAATAGCCGAACATTTCAGCCAGCGGCACCTCGGCCTTGATGGCCTTGCCGCCGCCCACCATGTCTTCCATGCCCTGAATGATGCCCCGGCGACGGTTGAGGTCGCCCATCACATCGCCCATGTAGTCTTCGGGCGTCTCCACCTCGACCGCCATCATGGGCTCGAGCAGCACCGGGTTGGCCTTGCGCATGCCGTCCTTGAAGGCCAGGATCGCAGCCATCTTGAAGGCTTGTTCCGAGGAGTCCACTTCGTGGTAGGAGCCGTCGAACAGGGTAACCTTGACGTCCACCACCGGGAAGCCAGCCAGCACGCCGTTGGGCATTGCCTCGTTCAGGCCCTTCTCGACCGCGGGGATGTATTCGCGCGGCACGGTACCGCCCTTGATGGCGTCGACGAACTCAAAACCCTTGCCGGCTTCATTCGGTTCCATCTTGATCCAGACATGGCCGTACTGGCCCTTGCCGCCGGACTGCTTGACGTGCTTGCCTTCGACTTCGACCAGCTTGCGGATGGCTTCGCGGTAGGCAACCTGGGGGGCGCCCACGTTGGCTTCCACGCCGAATTCGCGCTTCATGCGATCAACCAGGATCTCCAGGTGCAGTTCGCCCATACCGGAAATGATGGTCTGGCCGGACTCTTCGTCGGTACGCACGCGGAAGGANNACCGCCACGTGAATCACGGGCTCGGGGAACACCATGCGCTCGAGAATGACCGGCTTGTCCAGCGCACACAGCGTGTCGCCGGTCATGGCGTCCTTGAGACCCACGGCCGCGGCGATGTCGCCGGCGCGCACTTCCTTGATTTCCTCGCGGTTGTTGGCGTGCATCTGCAGAATGCGGCCCAGACGCTCTTTTCTGCCCTTGACCGAGTTGTAGATGGTATCGCCGGCGTTGACCACGCCGGAATACACGCGGAAGAAGGTCAGCTGGCCGACATAGGGGTCGGTCATGATCTTGAACGCCAGGGCGGCAAAGGGCTCGTCATCGGAGGCCTTGCGCTCTGCCACCGTGCCGTTCTCCAGTTCGCAGGGGGTCGGCGGAATGTCGAGCGGGGAAGGCATGTACTCGATCACGGCATCCAGCATCTTCTGCACGCCCTTGTTCTTGAACGCGGTGCCGCACAGCATCGGCACGATTTCGCTGGCAATGGTGCGGGTGCGCAGACCCAGATTGATGTCGGCCTCGGAGAGGTCGCCCTCTTCCAGGTACTTGTTCATCAACTCCTCGGAGGATTCGGCAGCCGCCTCGACCATCTTCTCGCGCCATTCCTTGCAGGTTTCCACGAGGTCGGCAGGAATGTCCTCGTAGGAGAACTTCATGCCCATGGAGGCCTCGTCCCAGAAGATGGCCTTCATCTTGACCAGATCGACCACGCCCTTGAAGTTTTCCTCGGCGCCGATCGGCACCACGACGGGAACGGGGTTGGCACGGAGACGGGTCTTCATCTGGTCGTAGACCTTGAAGAAATTGGCGCCGGTGCGATCCATCTTGTTGACGAAGGCCAGGCGCGGCACGCCGTACTTGTTGGCCTGACGCCACACGGTTTCGGACTGGGGCTGCACGCCGCCCACGGCACAGTACACCATGCAGGCGCCGTCCAGCACGCGCATGGAACGCTCCACTTCGATGGTGAAGTCCACGTGCCCGGGCGTGTCGATGATGTTGATGCGGTGCTCGGGATAATTGCTCTCCATCCCCTTCCAGAAGCAGGTGGTCGCCGCAGAGGTGATGGTGATGCCGCGCTCGCGCTCCTGCTCCATCCAGTCCATGGTGGCGGCGCCGTCATGCACTTCACCGATCTTGTGGGAAACACCGGTGTAAAAAAGGATGCGCTCGGTCGTGGTCGTCTTGCCCGCGTCAATGTGGGCGGAAATGCCGATGTTGCGATAGCGCTCGATGGGGGTGGTGCGTGCCATGTCTAATCAAATCCCCATCAGAAACGGAAATGCGAGAAAGCCTTGTTGGCTTCGGCCATGCGGTGAACTTCTTCACGCTTCTTCATCGCGGAGCCGCGGCCTTCGGAGGCGTCCAGCAGTTCGCCGGCCAGGCGGGCGTCCATGGACTTCTCGCCACGCTTGCGGGCGGCATCGCGCACCCAGCGCATGGCCAGGGCGGTGCGGCGGGAAGGACGCACCTCGACGGGCACCTGGTAGTTGGCGCCGCCCACGCGGCGGCTCTTCACCTCGACAATGGGACGCACATTGTTCATGGCCGTGGAAAACACCTCCAGCGGATCCTTGCCGGATTTCCTGGAGATATGCTCGAACGCGCCATACACGATGCGCTCAGCGACGGATTTCTTGCCGCTGATCATGATGGCGTTCATGAATTTGGAAACTTCAACGTTGCCGAACTTGGGATCCGGCAGGATTTCACGTTTTTCTACTTCGCGACGACGAGGCATGTCTTCAATCCTTTAATAATTTTAGGCAGCCTTGGGCCGCTTGGCGCCGTACTTGGAGCGCGATTGCTTACGATCCTTCACACCCGCCGTATCCAGCGAACCGCGAACGGTGTGGTAACGCACACCCGGCAAGTCCTTGACACGGCCGCCGCGGATCAGCACCACCGAGTGTTCCTGCAGGTTGTGGCCTTCGCCGCCGATGTAGCTGATCACTTCGAAACCGTTGGTCAGGCGCACCTTGCAGACCTTCCGCAGCGCGGAGTTCGGCTTTTTCGGGGTCGTCGTGTACACACGGGTGCACACGCCGCGTTTTTGCGGGCAGGCCTGCATGGCAGGCACCTTGCTTTTGGTCACCGGAGCCTTGCGCGGCTTGCGGATCAGCTGGTTAATCGTTGGCATCTAAGCTTCCGTTCAGTCTATGTCTCAAAACAGCCATTAAAACAACCGGGACGGCCTGCGCCGTCCCGTTGCGTCGGATTCATGCATCCCGGCCGGTGAAGCCGGAAAAAAGACGCATGATTTTAAGTAGGCAACGCCCAGTTGTCAAGCAACCTCCTGGTTTTCCTCGGAAGAGCCGGACGGCATATCAATGAAGTGCGCCGCCCCCAGGTCCTCGCCCGCAGCCTGGCGGCGGCGGGTGTTGTGGTAGGCCAGACCGGTACCTGCCGGAATGAGGCGGCCGACGATGACGTTCTCCTTGAGGCCGCGCAGGTCGTCCTTCTTGCCCATGATCGCCGCTTCCGTGAGCACCCGGGTGGTTTCCTGGAAGGAGGCTGCCGAGATGAAGGAATCGGTGGACAGCGAGGCCTTGGTAATGCCCAGCAGCACAGGATCGTAGGCGGCAGGTTGCTTGCCGGCCGCCACCATTTCGTCGTTGAGCTGCAGCACCTCCGAACGTTCGACTTGCTCGCCGGGGATCAGCCCGGTATCACCCGTATCCGAGACGATCACCCGCCGCAGCATCTGGCGCACGATCACCTCGATCTGCTTATCGTTGATCTTCACGCCCTGCAGGCGATACACATCCTGCACTTCGTCGATGATGTAGCGGGCGAGCTCGCTGAT
>DISR01000048.1:0-7656 GCA_002421825.1 Thiobacillus sp. UBA6205
CAGATCATTTTCTGGGTGCTGGCGGCAACCGATGGCCATGGGAAGAACTTCAGTATCGCGCTTCTCCCTCGCGGGTATTACCGCGCCACGCCGATCTATGACGTGCTTTCTGCCCACCCCGTCATTGGAAAAGGAAAGAGCCAGATACCCCCACACAAGGCCAAGCTTGCGATGGCGGTACGGGGAAGCACCCATTACTACCTGATCAACCAAATCCAGCGTCGGCACTGGATTGCCCAGGCGCAGCAAGTCGGGCTCGGAGCGGTCACTGCAGAGCAGCTGATTGAGGAAGTTGTTGAGTCTACGGAATCCGTAATTGGCCAGGTCAACCGGCTGTTGCCGAAAGACTTTCCCATGGATATTGCAGACGCAATATTCAGCGGCATGAGAAAGCAATCCGAGAAACTGGCCACCGCTCCTTAAGCCAGTTCGCCAGCGGGCTGCCCGCATTCCATGCTTGCGCAAGTTGCCACCCCCGGCAGGAACCGCATCGCTGCCTTGGTCGACCGAATGCTTTTCCCCTTCTCATCGACCCTGCTGCCCCAGTGCTTGCTCATGATCCTGCCCACCTTGTCAACGAACTCGATCGCGAACGCGCGAGCCCCTTCGAGGTGCGGAGGAGGCGGCATGTCATTTTCCATCTCGGCCTTTTCCTTCCCATCGGAGCGTGGTTCCTCTTCCTTCCAGGCGAGGTTGGGCAATTTGTCTGCTTCCGGCATTTTTCCGCTGACCACTCTGAGCCAAGGCTGCCGTAGCAGGGATACCGCGCCCCAATCACATAAAAAACGGCACCTGAAAGTGCCGTTTTTTATGTGCGAGCCAACCAGGCGCCTAGGCAAGCGCTTGCCGCTGCTTCTTCAGCACCACTGCACCCCAAACCATCCCCGCCAGCATGATCACGCCGCCGAGCGCATGCGCAAAAGCGCCCCAGCCCTGCGCATGTTCAAGCCGGCCGAAAGCGTCGAGCAGGTAGATCCAGTCGTGCGGGCCGTCTTCGCCGGTATGCCCGCCCAGCAACAGCATCTGCGGGTGCAGGGCATCGTAAACGTAGGGCGACAGGTCCAGCAAGCTTGCGCCTGTCCACCACAGGCAGAGTGCGGCGCCGAAGTTGTCGCGGTGTTTCAGGATGAAGGCGATACCGATGCCGAAGGGCAGGGCGAGCTGGAACAGGCTGCCGCCAAGGATGGCGAGGAATTCGCCGAATGGCATGAACAGCACGTGCCCTGCTTCGTGAATGGGCAGCATGATGTTGTGAAAAAACGAGGCGTTGATTTCCGCCGTGCGATAGTCATAGCCGAACAGAAACCAGCTCCATGCGATCAGCAGCACGAGGGCGCCGGCGCGGCCGAAGAACGAGACAGGGTCCATTTGTTCGCGCGGCGCCAGCAAGGCATGAAGCAGGCCCTTGTTTTCCGCCGCCGCTTCTTCGTCGGCCGACATTGGCCGAACCGCTTGCCCCCATTTGAAGAAATACAGCCCGCAATTCGGGCAATTTGCGCTGGCGGGCAAGGGTTGAGGAAATTTCTCGCCGCATTTTGGGCACTGGCTGTAGTTCGAACTCATGCGCTAGGGCGATTGGCTTGTCTGGGCAAATCGGATTCTAACCACGAGGCCATGTCCTTCCGCCCCATCCGCAAGCTCGATCTGCGCTTTATGCAATTGCACAATGCGCGTCACGATGGACAAGCCCAGCCCGCTGCCGCTGGCTTCCGCCCCATCCAGGCGGCGGAAACGGCGCAGCGCATCTTCGCGTTCTGCGGCGGGAATGCCCGGCCCCTGGTCCTGCACTTCCAATAGTATTTCGCCTGCCGCAGGGCGCACATTGATGAGCACTTCGGTCTGCGGCGGCGAATAGCGCAGGGCGTTGTCGACAAGATTCCTGAGCAGGATGGCGAGCAGGCCGGCATGGCCAGTGATCATTTGACCCGACTCGCCTTCGAGCGAAAGGCGAATGTTTTTGCCCGCCGCAGCCGGCGCGGCATCGGCCAGCGCCTGCGCCGCCAGCCGGTGCAGATCGACCGTCTCGGCCTGGCTCTGCCAGGCATCATGTTCGAGGCGCGCAAGGGTCAATAATTGTTCGACCAGACGAGTGGCGCGGTCGCCCGCCGCGATGGCCTTGGCAATGGCCTGGTCGCGCTCGCCGTTGTCGCCGGCGCCTTGCGCGACCTGCAACTGGGTCTTGAGCGCTGCCAGCGGGGTGCGCAATTCATGCGCCGCATCGCTGGTGAAACGTCGTTCGCCCTCGAGCGAAGACTGCACGCGTTGCAGCAGCCCGTTCAGGCGCTGGACCATGGGTGCGATTTCCTTGGGTACTTCGCCCTCCAGCGGCGCGAGGTATTGCGGATCGCGCCGGGCCAGCGCGGCGCCGATGCGATCGATGGGCCTCAACGCGCTGCCCACGCCGAACCAGACCAGAAGGCCGAGCAGCGGCAGGGCGACCAGCAGGGGCTGCACCAGTTTTTCGAGCACCTCGTTCTCCAGGTGATCGCGCGCAACGGTGGCTTCGCCGACTTGCACCAGATATTCGCGCTTGTCGTCCCAATGGCTGAAAACACGCCAGCTGCGGCCATTCACAACGGCGTCGGAAAAGCCTTCTTCTGTCGGCGACAGTCTTGCAGCGGGCGCATCGGGCGAATGCAGCAGCAGGGTGTCGCCGTCCTCCCAGACCTGAAAGGCCACGTTGCGCGCGTATTTGTGCAGGGTCTCCGCATGTTCGAGTTCGACTTCGTCGATCTCGTCGCCGATCTGCGCGGCCAGCAGGGCGGCGCTTTGCGCCAGATGCGCATCCAGCAGTTCCTGCATTTCCGCGCGCGTCTCCCACGCGGTAACGGCGGCGGCAGCCAGCCACACCAGGGCCACGCCACCCAGCAGGGTGAGCAGCAGGCGGCGGCGCACGCTGCCGCGAACGCTTAATTGCCCCTGCTGATTCACGCCAGCTCCCTGGGCATCAGATAGCCCACGCCGCGCAGGGTTTGCACGATGTCGGGCGACAGTTTCTTGCGCAGATGGTGCAGGTGCACGTCGATGGCATTCGATTCGATTTCCTCGCCCCAGGCGTAGAGGGCAGAAGCGAGCTGTTCGCGGTTCAACACGCGGCCGGCATTGTTCATGAACACCTGCAGCAAATCGAATTCCCTGGCCGACAGGGCCTTGGGCTCGCCGCGATAGCTGACCGTGCGCGCGGCGGGATCCAGGCTCAGCGCACCCACGCTGAGGACCGCCGCCGCCTGTCCGCCTGCACGTCGGATGAGCGCGCGCAGGCGCGCGGACAATTCGCCCAGATCGAAGGGTTTGATCAGATAGTCGTCCGCCCCGGCGTCGAGGCCGGTGATGCGATCTTCCACGGTATCGCGCGCGGTCAGGATCAGCACCGGCAGCGGGTTGTTCGCCTGGCGCAACTGCTTGAGGACATCGAGCCCGGAACGCCGCGGCAGCCCGAGGTCGAGCACGACGGCGGCATAGGGCTCGCAGTCGACGGCATGGGCCGCAGCCACGCCGTCGCGCACCCAGTCCACGCCGAAGCCCTGCTGTTTGAGTCCGGCCTGGATGCCATCGCCCAGCAGGGCATCGTCTTCAACCACCAGAATGCGCATCGCGGTTCGCTTCAGCCCTCAATCATCGTCGTCATGTCTGTCTTTTCGACCGCGGCGATCTTCCTCGTCGCGATGGCCGCCACCGTCTTCCGTCTGCGCCGAGGCCTGCCCCGACACCAGCGAATCCAGCTTTCCATTAAACCAGAGCCCCCAGAATCCGGCCACAGCGGCAATCAGCAGCAGGGCAGCGATCCCGCGCTTCTTGTTGATGGATCCGTCGGGTCCGCCCTGCTTGTAGCCCGTGACCATGGCGCGCGCGAGGTTCTCGCGATGCAGGAAACTGCTCACCACCACGCCGGCGATGTGCACGCCCACCACCACGAGCATGGCGTTTGCGAAAAGCTCATGCGCCTCTTCCAGCCATTCGCCGCCGATTTCGTTATAGGTGAGCCAGCCAGACACGCCAGTGGCAATGCCCAGCCCCAGCAACAGGAAGACGGCAAGCGCACCGGCCGGGTTGTGGCCGAGATAATGCTCGGGCTTGCCGGCGACGAGCGATTTCACATACTGCACGACCCTGGCCGGCGAATAGGCGAAATCCTTGAAACGCGCATAACGCGTGCCGGCAAGGCCCCACACCAGGCGAAAGGCGATCAGCCCCAGCAGGGTGTAGCCCAGCATCACATGCAGGGCGCTGTAGCGCTCGCTTTCCGAAGTCAGCCAGGCGCCGGCGAAGCTCGCCGCCAGCAGCCAGTGGAACCAGCGCGTGGGCAGGTCCCACACCAGAATACGGTTTTGGATCAGTTCGCTCATTTCTGTACTCCTTTAGGCAGGCGCAGCGTGCGCTCGGAAAAATCGCCCTTGTCGGCGGCCGTGTGGCAGGCCGCGCAATTGGCCGCGGACTTCACCGCCGGGCGTTTCCAGACATCCCGGGGCAGGTCTTCGGAGTGCTCCCGCACGAACCAGCGCGTTTCGGTGATGCGCAATTGCGGTTTTCCGGCAGCCGTGGTGTCGCGCCGGCCGGCATTGGCTTCCAGGTAGCGCAGGATTTCGGCATGGGCGGCGGGATCGAGGCTGGCGTCGCTGCCGAAGTGCTTGGGGAGCCCGTCCATGACCGCACGCCAGGAGGCGGCCGACAGCAGCTGCGGCGGATAGGCCACGTGGCAGGCGGCGCATTCGGACTGGTAGCCAGGGTTGCGCACATCGAATCTCTCCCCATCGGCATGGGCTGGCAGCGCGGTACCGGCGACCAGCAAGCAAGCGGACAGGAGGACAGGGGGCTTTCTCATCATCATTCCTTTCATTTTTTTACCGCGGAGTTCGCCGAGCACCCGGAGAAAAAGCAGAAAGACCCCTGCGCCCTCCGCGGACTCCGCGGACTCCGCGGTTAAACATTTTTTTCTCATTTCAGCGTCAGCAGGTAGGCCAGCACGTCGCCCTTTTCCTGCGCGGTGCATGTGCGTCCCAGCACGTCATTGCAATTGCGCTTGAACCACTTCTCGACCTTGGCGGTGCGGCTGAAGCGGGCAGCATTGGCCGCGGGCGCCAAGGGCTCGATAAGCTTGCCGGTTACGGCATGCTTGCCGGCTGCGGCCGGGTTGCGGGTATGGCAGGACGCACAACTCCACTCCTGGCCGTGCAGGGCAGTGAAGAAGCGCTGGCCGCGCTGCGCAGACGGCTCCCCATGGCCGGGATTGGCCTGCTTCGCTTCCTGGCTGTAGCCTGCAAGAAAATCGGCGGGGGTTTGGGCAAATACGGCGGTGCTGGCCAAGGCCAAAAGAAACAGGCCGGCAAAGATGCGCATGACGTTCTCCTTGAGCAATGTTGCGATGGCCCAAAGGATGCGCAGCCAAAATTAAGCGTGCATTAAGCGTTGCCGGCCGGCGAACTTGCCGCCAGACGCCATTCAGGCGCCCGGCTTCGGCCTGGCGGTCTTGATGATGGTTTTCTCGAACTCTTCCCAGGAGGCCTCGTGGATGTCGTAGCCCCTTTCCTTCTTGAGGTCGAGCCCCTGGCGGATGTATTCGTCCTGGTCGGAATCGGTGATTTCCATTTCGCGGATCGCGGCTTCCGCTGCCTGCCCTTTGCCGCGGATGGGAAAGCGCCAGAAAATGCGCTCCAGTTCCACGCCGCATTCATGGCGGACGTGCATGCGCAGGGTGATTTCAATGATGTGGGAGTAGCGGAAGCGCTTCATCGGCTCCGATTCGACGAAGGCGATGTAGCTCTTGCCGCCGGGGCGGGGGATAGCCTCCACAGCCACCCCGATGCCGTCGGCATGGAAATAATCCACGATGGCCTTGGTAACCGCAGCGGTATTCCGTTCCATGCGACGCGCACGCCGCTTCAGCACCAGCACATAGCCAAGCATGGCGATAACGTTGACCGCGACCAGATACAGCAGCGACAGGTTGAAGGCTACGGTGACGGTCATTATTCTCGGCTTTTCCCCCGGGCTTTTCCGAAACTGTAACGGATATGGCCGGGAAACGGCAATTTCCGCGCGTGCGGGATGCCGGCCCTGCGGTCGGGCCCACCCCGTATCCCCTTGTCCGCGCAAGGGAAATCCCCGTGGACGCATTGCCGGGCAAGGCCCCGGCCGGTTAAAATGCAAAACTTTTCGCCAATTTCGGCAGCTGCCGCTTTTTGAACACGCTATGAACAGACAAGACAGTCTTCGGGGCACGCTCTACAGCCCCGATTTCGAACAGGATTCCTGCGGCTTCGGGCTGATCGCCCAGATGGACAACCAGCCCTCGCATACGCTGGTGCAGCGCGCCATCCATTCGCTGGGCTGCATGACCCACCGCGGCGCCATCGCCGCCGACGGACTGTCGGGCGACGGCTGCGGCCTGCTGTTCAAGAAGCCGGACGCCTTCCTGCGCGCGGTGGCGAAAGAGGCCGGGTTCACGCTGGCCGAGCGCTACGCCGCCGCGCTGGTGTTCCTGTCCCAGGACGCGGCCGTCCGCAAAACCGCCAGGGACACCCTGGCCCGCGAACTCGAGGCGCAGAAGCTTTCCGTCGCCGGCTTCCGCAACGTGCCGGTCAACACCAGAGTGTGCGGCGAATACGCCCTGGCCTCGCTGCCGGTGATCGAGCAGGTGTTCGTCAACTGCCCGGACAGCCTCGACGAGGAGCATTTCGAGCGCGCGCTCTACATCGCGCGCCGCCGCACGGAAAAAGCCCTGTCTGGCGACAAGGTGTTCTACCTGCCCACCCTGTCCTCGCGGGTGATGTCGTACAAGGGCCTGGTGATGCCGGAAAACCTGCCGGTGTTCTATCCCGACCTCAACGACGCGCGCTTCGCCTCCTCGCTGGTCGTGTTCCACCAGCGCTTCTCCACCAACACCTGGCCGCAGTGGAAGCTGGCGCAGCCTTTCCGCTTCCTCGCCCACAACGGCGAGATCAACACGGTGCAGGGCAACCGCAACTGGAGCCGCGCGCGCGAGATGAAGTTCGAGAGCGAGCTCATCCCCGACATGGATGACGTGCGCCCCATCGTCGGCACCGACGGTTCCGACTCCATGTCGCTCGACAACATGCTGGAAGGCCTGGTCATGGGCGGCACCGGCCTGTTCCGCGCCGTGCGCCTGCTGGTACCGCCGGCCTGGCAGAACGTCGAGGACATGGATCCCGACATGCGCGCCTTCTACGAATACAACTCCATGCACATGGAAGCCTGGGACGGCCCCGCCGGCCTGGTGATGACCGACGGCCGCTACGGCGTCTGCGCGCTGGATAGAAACGGCCTGCGCCCCGCGCGCTGGGTCTTGACCCGCGACCGCATCCTCACCATCGCCTCGGAAGTCGGGGTGTGGGACTACGGCGCGGAAAATGTGGTGATGAAAGGCCGCGTGCGCCCCGGCCAGATGGTGGCGGCCGACCTCGCCACCGGCAGGCTGCTGTTGCCGGAAGACATCGACGCCGAACTGAAGTCCGGCCATCCCTACCGCAAGTGGCTGAAGGAAGCCACCAAGCTCGAGTTCGGCGCCTACCCCGACGGCGACATGCAGGTCATGGACGCCGCCAGCCTGCTCACTCACCAGAAGCTGTTCAACGTCAGCCTGGAAGAGCGCGACCAGATCCTGCGCGTGCTGGCCGAAGACGGCCAGGAGGCCATCGG
>DISR01000048.1:7709-9025 GCA_002421825.1 Thiobacillus sp. UBA6205
GAGCGCAACCTGTTCAAGGAATCGAAGGCGCATGCGCATCGCCTGGAAGTGAGCACGCCGCTGCTGTCGGAAACCGCGTTCAAGGCCATCACCTCGCAGGCCGACCCGGCCTACAAGAGCCAGCGCCTGCCGCTCAACTACGATGCAGGCAAGCTGTCGCTGAAAGCCGCCGTGGAGAAACTCGCGGCCGACGCCGTGGCTGCCGTGAAAAAAGGCGCGGTGGTCCTGGTGCTGTCCGACCGCGACATTTCCGACAAGGCCCTGCCGATCCCGGCGCTGTTCGCGGTGGGCGCCGTCCACCACGCGCTGATCGATGCCGGCCTCAGATGCGACGCCAACATCGTGGCCGAGACCGGCAGCGTGCGCGATCCGCACCACTACGCCTGCCTCATCGGCTACGGCGCCACCGCCGTTTACCCCTACCTCGCCTACCAGGTCATCGCCGACCAGGTGAACAGCGGCGAATGCAAGGTCCCGCTCGACAAGGCGCTGTCCAACTACCGCAAGGGCATGGACAAGGGCATCTTCAAGGTGCTGTCCAAGATGGGCATCTCGCTCGTGGCGAGCTACCGCGGCGCCCAGCTGTTCGAGGCCGTGGGCCTGAACGAGGAAGTCATCAACCTCAGCCTGAAAGGCACGGTGTCGCGCGTGTCCGGTGCCGACTTCGGCGACTTCGAAGCCGACCAGAAGCTGCTGCACAAGAACGCCTGGAACCCGATGAAGCGCCTGCCCGCCGGCGGTTTGCTCAAGTTCATGTTCGGCGAGGAGTTCCACGCCTACAACCCCGACGTGGTGCAGCAGCTGCAGAAAGCCGTGCAGTCCGGCAACTACGAGGAATACAAGAAGTATTCCGAGACCGTGAACACCCGCCCGGTGGCGATGATGCGCGACCTCATGAAAGTGAAGTTCGACGCCAAGCCCATCTCCATCGACGAAGTCGAGCCGATCGAGAACATCCTCAAGCGCTTCGACTCCGCCGGCATGAGCCTGGGCGCGCTGTCGCCGGAAGCGCACGAGGCGCTGGCCGAGGGCATGAACCGCATCGGCGGCCGTTCCAACTCGGGCGAAGGCGGCGAGGATCCCAAGCGCTACGGTACGGTCAAGACCTCCAAGATCAAGCAGGTGGCCTCGGGCCGCTTCGGCGTGACGCCGGCTTATCTCGTCAACGCCGAAGTGCTGCAGATCAAGATCGCCCAGGGCGCCAAGCCCGGCGAGGGCGGCCAGCTGCCGGGTGACAAGGTGTCGCCGCTCATCGCGAGCCTGCGCCACTGCAAGCCCGGCACGCCGCTGATTTCGCCGCCGCCGCACCACGACAT
>DISR01000025.1:0-8721 GCA_002421825.1 Thiobacillus sp. UBA6205
CGAGTCCCATCAGCCACCCCAACATGTCAAGGAAATGCCCGGAATCCCCGGGCATTTTTCTGTCCGGGAGGGAGCATGCAAACCGCGGGAAAACGCACCTGCCTTTATTCCACCGCGCAGCTTGACGCCATCGTTACCGACATGGCACGCCAGGCAGCGGGCCTGCTGACCGGGCGCACGCAGGTGGCCATCGTCGGCATCCTGCGGCGAGGCGCGCCGCTGGCAGACCGCCTCTGCGAACGCATGGCAAATGTTTACGGCCTGCGCGACTGCCTTCGGCTGAACCTGCAGATCAAGCGCTACGCGGATGATCTCACCCTGCTTCATCCGGAAACGCAGCTCACCGAGAATCCCGCGCATGCCGCGCTGAGCCTGGACGGCTACACCGTGCTGGTGGTGGACGACGTGATGTACCGCGGCCACTCGATGCTGCGCGCGGTGGAATACCTGGCGGGCAAGCGCCCGGCCGAGATCCGCACCGTGGTGCTGGTGGATCGCGGCGCCGCGAAGCTGCCGGTGCGCACCGACATCGTCGGCGTGCGCCTGGACGTGGCGCCTGCGGACATCATCGAATGCAACGTGCCGCCCTACGAGGGCGAATTCAGGATCGATCTCATGCAGCCCGGCGCTTCCGCGCATACTTGAATCCCGCATACCACGCACCAGGGCAGTGCCCAGGCTCCGCCTGATGCACCGCGGCGCCATTGATTCCCCAGCAAGCCCCGAGCCGATGCGCCCGCTGGCGCCATCCGCCTCCGCCTGCGGCCTGGCACGCCCCCTGCTTTGTTTCTCTCCGCATGCTCATTTGTTCAACAGCGCCCTTGCGGGCAAAGCGGAGGAAAACATGAATCCGGGATTCTGGAAAGCGGGCCACACGCCCACGCTGCTGTCAGCGTTTTTGTATTTCGACATCGCCTTCATGACCTGGGTCATCCTCGGCCCGCTGGCGGTGCAGATTGCCCATGACCTCGCGCTCAGCCCGGCGCAGAAGGGCCTGATGGTCGCCACGCCGGTGCTGGCCGGCGGCATCCTGCGCGTGGTAATGGGCGTGCTGGTCGATCACCTCAAGCCCAGGCGGGCAGGATTGATCGGTCAGGCCATCGTGATCGGCGCCATGCTGTGGGCATGGCTGTATGGCATCCACGATTTCCGCGAGACGCTGCTGCTTGGCGTGCTGCTCGGCTTTGCCGGGGCGGCCTTCGCCGTGGCGCTGCCGCTGGCTTCGCGCTGGTACCCCCCGCAGCATCAGGGCACGGCGCTCGGCATCGCCGGTGCGGGCAACTCGGGCACGGTGCTGGCGGCGCTGTTCGCGCCCGCCCTGGCTGCGGCCTACGGCTGGGGCGAGGTGTTCGGGCTTGCGCTGATACCGCTCGGCCTCGCGCTGGCCGTTTACCTGCTGTTCGCCAAGGATGCACCCGACTGCCCGCCGCCCAAGTCGCTGCACCAGTACCTCAGCGTGCTCAAGGACAAGGACGCCTGGTGGTTCATGTTCTTCTACTTCTGCACCTTCGGCGGTTTCGTCGGCCTCGCATCCAGCCTGACCATCTACTTCAACGACCAGTATGGCATGAGCCCGGTTGCAGCCGGCTACTTCACCGCCGCCTGCGTGTTCGCGGGCTCGCTGGTGCGCCCGTTTGGCGGCGCGCTCGCCGACCGCGCCGGCGGCATCCGCACCCTGCTCGCCATGTATGTACTGGCCGGGTTCTTTCTCGTGCTGGCGAGCTTCGGCGCGACCTCCGCCTGGAATGCACTCGGCCTCTTCATTCTCGCCATGGGCAGCCTGGGCATTGGCAACGGCGCGGTGTTCCAGCTGGTGCCGCAGCGCTTCAGAAAGGAGATCGGGGTGATGACCGGGCTGGTCGGCATGGCCGGCGGCATCGGCGGCTTCTATCTCGCGGCGAGCCTGGGCTACCTCAAGGGCGTGACCGGTAGCTACCAGGCCGGGCTGTTGATTTTCGCCGCCTTGTGCTTCCTGGCGCTGCTTGGACTCAGCACGGTGAAAACCCGCTGGCGCACGACCTGGGGCGCGGCACGAGTCGCCGGCGCCAGTATCTAGCGCGGCATTTGCAAGTCCCGCGCGAGCCTCAGGCTGGTGCGGGGTGCGCCCAACTGGTGCATCGCAGGCAAACACAGCGCCATTCCGGCCCGAAAACGGGACATCCCAGCGCCTGGCATGCCTCCTGCTTTGGAACAGACATCAGGTTATTTTTACAGGCAGCAGGCGAAGACATGGACATGACCCCACCCCCCGTCCCGAAACTCAAGCTGGTCATGGTCGGCAACGGCATGGCCGGCGTGCGCACCCTTGAGGAACTGCTGAAGGCGGCGCCCGGCCTGTACGACATCGCGGTGTTCGGCGACGAGCCGCACCCCAACTACAACCGCATCATGCTCTCGCCGGTGCTGGCCGGCGAGCAGACGCTCGAACAGATCGTGCTCAACAGCCGCGACTGGTATGCGGAGCACGGCATCACGCTGCATACGGGCAGCAAGGTGGTGAAGATCGACCGCAGGCAGCGCAGCGTGGAAGCGCAAGACGGCACGCGCGCGCCCTATGACCGCCTGCTGCTCGCCACCGGCTCGAAGCCCTTCATGCTGCCCGTTCCCGGCGCCGACCTGCCCGGCGTGATCGGCTTTCGCGACATCGCCGATGTCGAGGCCATGATCCGTGCGGCGTCCGAGTATCGGCACGCCGTGGTGATCGGCGGCGGCCTGCTCGGCCTGGAAGCGGCCAACGGCCTGATGTCGCGCGGCATGGAGGTCACGGTGGTGCACCTCGGCGCCTGGCTGCTCGACCGCCAGCTCGACGAACCGGCGGCGCGCCTCCTGCAGCAGAACCTGGAAGCGAAGGGACTGAAGTTCCTGTTGCAGAAGCAGACGGCGTCCCTGCTGCCTTCTGCGCAGGGACGCGTGGGCGCGGTGCAATTCAGGGACGGCGAAACCGTCCCCGCCGACCTCGTGGTGATGGCGGTCGGCATCCGCCCCAACACCGAACTCGCCGAATCCGCGGGGCTGCACTGCAACCGCGGCCTCGTCGTCAACGACACCATGCAGACCTACGACCCGCGCATCTATGCGGTGGGTGAATGCGTGAGCCACCGCGGCACCGCCTACGGCCTGGTGGCGCCGCTGTTCGAGCAGGCCAAGGTTTGCGCCAACCACCTCGCCGAGCACGGCGTGGCGCGCTACGTCGGCTCAATGACCTCGACCAAGCTCAAGGTCACCGGCATCGATCTCTTTTCCGCCGGCGATTTCGCCGGCGGCGAGGGCACCGAATCGCTGGTCTATTCCGACGCCGCCGCCGGCAGCTACAAGAAGCTCGTGCTCAAGGACAACCGGCTGGTCGGCGCCTGCATTTACGGCGACACGCTGGACGGCGCCTGGTACTTCGACCTGCTGCGCGAAGGCACCGATGTCTCCCAGCTGCGCAAGACCATCCTCTTCGGCCAGAGCCATCTCGGCGACTCGGGCCACGGCAGTGCGGACCGTGTGGCGGCGCTGCCGGATACGGCGGAAATCTGCGGCTGCAACGGCGTGTGCAAGGGCGACATCGTCAACGCCATCCGCGCCAAGAAGCTGTTCACGCTGGAGGAAGTGCGCGCGCACACCAAGGCTTCGGCCTCGTGCGGCTCGTGCACCGGCCTGGTGGAGGCGCTGCTCGCGCACACCGTGGGCGGCGACTACTCCGCCGCGCCGTCGAAGAAGCCGCTGTGCGGCTGCACCGAGCACAGCCACGACGAGGTGCGCGCCGCCATCGCCGGACACGGGCTGAAGACCATGGCGGACACGATGCGCTTCCTCGAATGGAAGACGCCGGACGGCTGCGCCAAATGCCGCCCGGCGCTCAACTACTACCTCCTGTGCGCCTGGCCAAACGAATACCGGGACGATGCGCAGTCGCGCTTCATCAACGAGCGTGCGCACGGCAACATCCAGAAGGACGGCAGCTTCTCGGTGGTGCCGCGCATGTGGGGCGGACTCACCAACCCGCGCGAGTTGCGCGCCATCGCCGACGTGGCCGAGAAGTTCAAGGTGCCCGAGATGAAGGTCACCGGCGGCCAGCGCATCGACCTCTTCGGCGTAAGGAAGGAAGACCTGCCCGCGATGTGGAAGGACCTCAGCGAGGCCGGCTTCGTTTCCGGGCACGCATATGGAAAAGCGCTGCGCACGGTGAAGACCTGCGTCGGCAGCCGCTGGTGCCGCTTCGGCACCCGGGATTCGACGGGGCTGGGCATCAAGCTGGAGCAGATGACCTGGGGCTCGTGGATGCCGCACAAGTACAAGCTGGCTGTCTCCGGTTGCCCGAGAAACTGCGCCGAGGCCACGATCAAGGACTTCGGCGTGGTCTGCGTCGATTCCGGCTACGAACTGCACGTCGGCGGCAACGGCGGCATCAAGGTGCGCGTCACCGACCTCCTGTGCAAGGTCGAAACCGAGGAACAAGTGATGGAGACCTGCGCCGCATTCACCCAGTTGTATCGGGAGGAAGCGCACTACCTCGAACGCACCGCGCCCTGGGTCGAGCGCGTGGGCCTCGCCCACATCCAGGCGAAGGTGGTCGACAACGCGACCAACCGCAAGGCACTGGCGGAACGCTTCCTCGCCTCGCAGAAACCCGCCCAGATCGACCCCTGGAAGGCACGGTCCGAAGGCGAGGCACACCACGAATTCACCCCGCTGGCCGAGATTGTTTAAGCGCGTTTTATCCGCGACGGACAAGAAATCTTTTTTTACCGGAGACCCGCCATGCAAACTGCAACCGTGACACAAGCCGAAACCTGGATCAGCGTCGGCCGCATCGAAGACATCCCGCGCCAGGGCGCCCGCGTCGTCACCACCTCCACCGGCGACATCGCCGTCTTCCGAACCGCGGACGACGAGGTGTTCGCGCTGCGCGACAAGTGCCCGCACAAGGGCGGCCCGCTGTCGCAGGGCATCGTCCACGGCAAGCGCGTGGCCTGCCCCATGCACGACTGGAAGATCAGCCTGGAAACCGGACTTGCCGCCGCGCCAGACGAAGGCTGCGCCAAGCGCTTTCCGGTGCGCGTCGTGAACGGCATGGTCGAACTCTCGCTCGCCTCCGGGTCCGGCTGCGCCGATCACTGAGGCCGGCCTGGCGCCGGGCCGCCCGCACCGGGGCCTGCGCCTGGGCGAGCCCGCACAGATGCCGAGCAGCATCGATCCGATCACCGGCCGCGACATCGAAGACCCGGAAGGGGCCCCCACCTCGTCGACGGCAGCGTCACCATGTATTTCGAATCCGACGCGACCCGCCAGGCCTATCTCGACATGCCCGTCGACCCCCCCTTCCGTCCGGCCGACAATCCGACCGACGAAGGCTGCGACGAAGGTTGATTCGCAAGGGAAACCGGGGACGGAGGGAAGCCATTCCGGAGGCAAATTGTTCCTGGCCCGCTTCTCTCACCCCCGCTTGCCCTCGCTGCTCAGAAATCAGTTGTTCAGCTACGGCCTGGCTTGAGCCTTGCCGCGCATTTCCTTTTCCGCCAGCATGCGCAGGCCTTCGAGCGCGTGATTGAGCGTGTCGTGGTAGCTTTCGCGCGGGAACACCACGTAGGCCGGCAGTTTGAAGACCGGGCTGTCCGGTACGTGCTGGAGGCAACCGCTGTCGATGTGTTCCTGCACCAGCCGCCGGGGAAGATAGCTCGATCCGCCGAAGTCCAGCGCCTGCTGCATGGCGAGCCAGCCGATGTTGACGGTCACGGCGGGAGAATCGACATCGGGAAAATGCTCGCTGAACTGGGCGTTGAACTCCGGACCCCAGTCGATGTGCAGATAGTCATCGCCGCTCCACGCGGTTTCGCCCGGCGACGCCACCAGCAGCAGGGTTTCGTCAAACAGGTGCTCGATCACCAGGCCAGGGCGCGTCACCGGCGTATACAGCGCGCCGATGTCCACCGTGCCCTCGATCAGCCCCTGCATGATGTCCTCCTCGAAGCCGATTTCGAGGCGCAGCGACACGTCCGGCGCAGCCTTGCGCATCCAGTTCACCCAGCGCGGCAGAAAACCTTCCCACAGGCCGATGCGCGCGGAGAGGGTAAGCACATCGTGATAACCCTGCGGCAGGCCCACGTCATGCCGCGCCTGCTCAAGCGTGCGCACCAGGTTCTTGGCATGGCTCAGGAAACGCTTGCCCGCCGCCGTAAGCTCCGCGCCATTGCGCCCGCGCAGGAACAGCTTGGCGCCAAGTTGATTTTCCAGAGCCTGGATGCGCGCGCTGACCGTGGACTGCGTCACATGCAGCTTGCCGGCGGCAGCCACGAAATTGCCGGTCGCGGCCACCGCCAGAAAGGTGCGGGCAAGTTCAATATCCATGTCGAATTCCGTCCACGCTTTTATCTATCGATATAACCGATATTAAATAGCAAAAAATATCATTTTTCAAATATGGCGCGGCGTCCTTACACTTCCCGGCGATTCGACTCAAGGAGGAACGCCGCCACTCCGCGCTCGACACGGGCGAAAGCAGGCAGCATGAACGACGCATCTTGGGGGAAGAAGAACCGTGACAAGCGCAGTTGGCACAATCAGCGCAGTACAGCAGCCTGCCGGCAACACCAGGGTCCTGTGGATCTCGTTTCTGGCATTTTCGCTCGGCTTTGCGGTCTGGGGCATGTTCTCGGCCCTCGGCCCCTTCCTGATCAAGTGGTACCACTTCAGCGCCACCCAGGCGCTGTTGCTGGCGGCCATGCCGCCTTTTTTCGCCACCGTCGT
Organism: Thiobacillus sp. UBA6205; assembly: GCA_002421825.1. GTDB lineage: Bacteria > Pseudomonadota > Gammaproteobacteria > Burkholderiales > Thiobacillaceae > UBA6918. Next base: position 6,733 of record DISR01000025.1, read on the forward strand.
CAGCATCCCGCTCGGCATCGTGGCGGACAAGTTCGGCGGACGCACGGTCTTCACGCTGCTGCTCCTGAGCCTGACCATTCCCCTGTTTTCCGGGCTGTTCGTCGAGAGCTATTACGCTTTCCTGTTTCTGGGCCTGCTGCTCGGCCTGGGCGGCGCCAGCTTCGTGGTCGGCAACGCCCATGTCTCGTCGTGGTATCCAAAATCCAGGCAGGGCACGGCGCTGGGCATTTTCGGCCTGGGCAACATCGGCATCAGCATCGGCATGGTGGCGGTCGCCTTCCTGATCACCCAGGTGCTGGGCGGCCCGGCGGGTTACGGCCCGCTGCCGGCCAAATTCACGTTCGGCCCCTTTTCCGGCTGGCGGCTGATCTTCCTGATCTTCGCCATTCCGACGCTGCTGATGGCGCTGGTTTACTGGTTTTTCACCTCCGATTCACCGCACAAGCAGCACAAAGGCGTCTCATTGCGTGAAATTGCCGCCGTGTACCGCTCGGGCGCGCTGGTGTGGCTGGTGACGTATCTTTACTGGACGGCCTTCGGCACGCTGACCTTCTTCGCTGCCACCATGCCGACCTATCTGGTCGACCAGTGGCAGGTGGACACCACGGAAGCCTCCATGGTGTACACCTCGCTGCTGGTGGCCTGCGTCGCCATCACGCGGCCGCTGGGCGGCTGGCTGGCCGACCGCTTCGATACCCTGAAGATCCTCGCCTGGATGTTCGGCATCGCGACCGTCCTCGCCCTGCTCATGGTGCTGCAGATCTCGCTGAGCGTGCAGTTGTTCGCGATCTATGGCCTCGCCCTGGTGTCGGGCGCTTCCGCCGCGGCGGTGATCAAGCTGATCCCGACCTACTTCAAGCACGTCGGCGCGGTCAGCGGCCTCGCCAAGGCCGCCGGCGCGGCCTGCGGCTTCACCATGACCGTCACCCTGGCCGCCAGCAAGCAGCTTCTGGACGGCTATACCTTCGGCTATGTGGTCTGGGCGCTGATGAACGTGGCCGCCTTCTACATCGCGTTTTCGCGCGTCGGCTTCAGGCACGCAAAACCCCTCCATTGAGGACGGCGGACGGGACAAGCCCCCATCCGCCCCGAATGCCGCGCAAGCTTCAGGAATGTTCGGGCAAGCCTTATGACTCCATCCAGTTTTATCGATTCCATCGATAGCAAATAGCAGAATTTATCGTTTTTCAAATAGTTAGAGCGGGCGTAAACTTTAATCATCCTGAATATAAGGAGATACCAATGAATGCTCCAGACAGCATTGACACCCTGATGGCCGAGCGCGATGCCGAAGGCTACCTGGTCGAACCCGGAGACTGGAACGAAGAAATCGCCAATGTCCTGGCGAAAGAAGAAAACATCAGCCTGAACGACGACCACTGGGACGTCATCCGCTTCATGCGCGAGTACTACGAAGAACACCAGATCGCAGCCGACGCCCGCTTCGTCATCAAGCACCTGGAAGAACGCATGGGCAAGGACGCGCGCAAAAAGCTGTTCGAGCTGTTCCCTTACGGACACGTCAAACAGACTTGCAAGATCGCGGGCATGAAACGCCCGCGCGCCTGGAGCACGGGCTGAAACAAGCAGCGCAATAACAAGAAAAGCAACTCGCTCCGCAACCCACACTGATCCTCAGCAGGCGATCCGAATTGCCTGTCGGGGTCTCTTTGTGCCGAAAAAACAGGTCGTTGCGGACTAAATGACAAGGAAAAAGAGGGATCAATCACAATGGTGCGCAAACTCGCCTATTCGGTTTCCGAACGGGAACACTGGATTTCCGGCACCGGCGGAGTGCTCGGCATTTTTCTGGCCTGGTGGGTCAGCAAGCTCACGCTTGACGACCACACCGCCCTGCTGGTCGCCTCCTCGATGGGGTCGACGGCCGTGCTGCTGTTCGCCGCCCCGCATGGCGCCATGTCGCAGCCATGGGCCGTGTTCGGCGGCCACCTGGTGTCGTCGCTGATCGGCGTCACCTGCCTGCTCTGG
>DISR01000025.1:8804-41742 GCA_002421825.1 Thiobacillus sp. UBA6205
ATCGTGTACAACTACCCCTTCGCCTGGCGCCGCTATCCCCAGGCATGGGCCAGGAAACAATCCCACCCCGGCGAGAAGGCCATGATCCCGCACAGCCGCCTGGTCTATGCGCTGTCGCAGATCGACACCTTCGTCGACGTCACCGACGAGGACCTGCAGCGCATCTACGAGCTCGCCATGCAGGACGAGGCCATGGCTCCAGAGGCTTCCGGCAGCCTGGCCGCACAGTCGTCGCGGGCCTGACTTGAATGTCGAGGCCGGCTGGCTCGAGTTTTCAAGGTGCGAAAATCGGTTCGTGCCCGAACCGGCTCTTTCACGGATGAATGAAAAAGGCGCCGAGGGCGCCTTTTTCATTCATCTATCCATGATGCGCGGACTGCCATTGTCGTCTTTGGTGTCCGTATAACCGCCGCCGAGCACCGGCTTCTGCGTCAGGAAGTCATACCCGATGGTCAGGGAGCCGTTTTCGAAGTTGTATCCCGCACTCAGGTCAATGCCAAAAGCGTTTTTATCCGTCCACGGATACCAATTGGCGCCGAGCGCCCCGATCCACTTCTCCTCTTCGTTGCTCGAAACGACTTTTAGCGTAAAGCCCAGATTCTTGAGGGAAACGGGACCGCCAAGGCCATAGGTCAGGCCGAACATGGCAGTTGGATCGTAATCGGTCCCCCCGTTTTGCGGAGCCTGTTGAGCCCAGGCCGTTGAGGAAAAGACCGCCAAGGAAAATGCCAGCAGGGTGTTTTTCATTTTTTTCTTCGGCCGAAACCGATCATTCAAGAAATGCGGCTATTGTAACGCGCAATCGAACGCGGCCGAATAACGGAACCCGTCCGGCAGGAGACAGAACCGCGTGCACCGCCTTAAGCCACATTCCCCCTGGTTTCTTCTGCCCGGTCAGAACCGGCCATGTACGGCTGCCCGGCTTTCAGGCCGGAAATCAATGGAAGCAATGCCGGGCAAACATTTGCCGACGAACACCCAAGCTCGGGGCCTGTCTCGCAGTTTCGCAATCCGGACGTTACCGCGCAATGGCGCGTGTCCTTGCCTCGCATTCGAAGCCGATGTCTTCTTCCGGATTGAGAACCCGGTCGCCCTGGCCATCCTTGATGCGCGTCACCAGTCCCATCCGGTTCATCAGCGAGAGAAAGGGTTTGGGATCGAGTTCTTCCACATTGGCCATTTCGCCAATATCCCAGGTTCCATTGGCAATCAGCATGGCCGCCGCCACCGCAGGCACGCCCGCAGTATAGGAAATGGCCTGACTGCCCACCTCGTCATAGCATGCCTTGTGATCACAAATGTTGTAGACCAGGACTTCCTGCGGGCGCCCGTCCTTGCTGCCCCTGAGCAGGTCACCAATAAAGGTTTTGCCGGTGTAGCCGGGCGCCAGCGAAGCGGGGTCTGGCAGCACGGCCTTGACGACTTCCAGCGGCACGACCTCCTGGCCCCTGGCCGTGCGCACGGGCTGTTCCGACAACAGCCCCAGGTTCTTCAGCACGGTAAAGACATTGATGTAATGCTCGCTGAACCCCATCCAGAAACGGATGTTGGGCACGCCCAGGTTTTGCGACATGGAATGGAGTTCGTCATGTCCGGACAGGTAGGTTGTATGCGTACCGACCGTCGGCATGTCCCAGTCCTTGCGGCGCTCGAACATCGCATTCGCCTTCCAGGCGCTGCTTTCCCACGACCATGCGGTCGAGACGAATTCGCGGAAATTGATTTCCGGGTCGAAGTTGGTGGCGAAGTAGCGCCCATGGCTGCCGGCATTGATGTCGATAATGTCGATGGATTCCACCCTGTCAAAGCAGGCATCCATGGCATAGCGCGCGTAGGCATTGACCGCGCCCGGGTCGAAGCCCGCGCCCAGCAAGGCCGTCACCCCCGCGTCCTTGCACTCCCGGCGCCGTTTCCACTCGTAATTGGCATACCACGGCGGAGTTTCGCACACCTTGCGCGGATCCTCGTGGATGGCGGTGTCGAGGTAGGCAGCGCCGGTTTCGATGCAGGCAGAAAGCACCGACATGTTCAAAAACGGCGAGCCGACATTGATGACGATGTCGCTGCGGGTCGACCGGATCAGGCGCCTGGTCGCGTCGATGTCCATGGCATTCAGCGCGTGGGCCTGAAGATGGCCGGACTGCTGCAGGTTGCCCCTGGCCCTGATCGAATCGATGATGGCCTGGCACTTGCCGGGCGTGCGCGATGCGATGTTGATATCGCCGAGCAGTGAATTGTTCTGAGCACATTTGTGCGCCGCCACGTGAGCCACGCCGCCAGCGCCGATAATCAGGACATTACGTTTCATAGGACCACTTCCCTTTCGCTCGTGTTTTGACATCCAGCGTCAGGACAGGCTGTTGACGTAGTCGTCAAAGGAAAACTCGCGCACCACGCGTACGCTGCCATCCAGTTCCTTGATGGCGATGGCCGGCATGTGAATGCCGTTGAACCAGTTCTTCTTGACCATGGTGTAGCCACCGGCATCGCCGATCGAGATGCGGTCACCCACTTGCAGCGGGCGGTCAAAACGGGCTTCCCCGAAAATGTCGCCGGCAAGGCAGGTCTTGCCGCAGATCTGGTAGGCATGCCCCCCCTGCCCCGACCCGATCGGGGCCGTTTCGCGATAGATCAGCAGATCGAGCATGTGCGCTTCGGTCGAACTGTCCACCACTGCCAGATGTTTGCCGTTGAAACCGGTATCCAGAACGCTTACTTCCAGCGTCGTGGAATGGTGCACGACGGCTTCGCCGGGCTCCAGATACACCTGGACGCCATAGGTTTCTGCAAATCGGCGCAAGCGCCTGCAAAAAGCTTCCAGCGGATAGCCAGGCGCGGTGAAACCGATGCCGCCGCCCAGGCTGACCCAGTTCAAGCGTTTCAGGATGCCGCCATAGCCCTGTTCGACTCCGTCGAGCAGGGCATCGAAACGGCCAAAATCCCTGTTTTCGCAGTTGTTGTGGATCATCACGCCGTCGAGGCGATCGACGATGGAGAGGATGCGGTCGGGATCGGATTCGCCCAGCCGGCTGTAGGGCCGCGCCGGATCGGCCAGATCGAAGCCCGCGCAGCTAATGCCCGGGTTCAGGCGCAAGCCTTTCGGCTTGCCGGCGGCAAACGACTCGAAGCGCCGGAACTGGTTGATCGAGTTGAAAATGATCTTGTCGCTGTTGGCCACGACCTCTTCGATTTCGTGATCGGCAAAGGCGACGCCATAGGCATGGGTTTCACCGCCAAATTTCCGGTAGCCCAGCTTGACTTCGTACAGGGATGAAGACGTGGTCCCGTCCATGTGCTGCCGCATCAGGTCGAACACCGACCAGGCAGCAAAACATTTAAGCGCCAGCAGAACCCTGGCGCCGGACTGCTCGCGCACTTGGTCAACGATCTGCAGATTGCGCAACAGTGCCGACTTGTCGATCAGGTAGTAAGGGGTCTGGATCATGCCTGGAAACAGAAACTAGGAGTCGGCGCGGTCAGCCACAGCCCGGTTCCGGCTGCGTTTCTTCACCTTCTTCTTCTTTTTGCCGAGCGGGTCGATGATCACCGGCGGCTGGTCGGGAAACGTCGCCAGAAGCGCGAGCTGGCCGCCTACGCTTTCCACATAGTGGCGCAAGGTGGAAAGCAGCATGTCGCTGCGCTTCTCAAGCCGGGAGATCGTGTCCTGGCCGACCGCCAGGGCGGTTGCCAGGTCCTCCTGCGTCTGGTTGGTGCTTTTGCGCAGCTCTTTAAGAGAGACCAGCGGGACGGCATCCATCGATATGTTTTTTTTCCGATCGGCAGCATGCGGCAACGCTTTATCGATGGTCTTTTTTGCCATTTGATGAAATATTCCAGTGGGGCACGGAGCTAATTATGTCTTATATGACATATGCAGTAAAGACCATATTCTTTCGCAGGCAGGGCGAGAGGCACAAACCCGCTAGAATTTCCTGCATCTCTCCTGACGCGAAACAATGCCCATGAAACGATTGCCGACCTCTCCTGCTTGCGCTTGCGCAGCTCTCGCACGCATCCGCGGCCCCCGGCATCCAGTCCTTCGACAGCCAAGTCGTGCGCACACATACCATGAACTGTTGAAGGGCAACGCCAGCCGGGTCTGCCTGGAGATGGAAAGCCGCTGATGACAGTCTTCCCAGTTTCTGGGGTCGAGACCTGGCTGTGGCTGCCGCCGCTGGCAGCCTTCATCGTGTCGTTCTTCACCTCGATGGTGGGCATTTCCGGCGCCTTCCTGCTCATGCCCTTCCAGATGAGCGTGCTCGGTTATGCCGGCCCCTCGGCCTCGGCCACCAATCTCGTGTTCAACCTCTACGCCACGCCCGGCGGCGTCTGGCGCTACATGCGCGACGGCCGCATGGCCTGGCCGCTGGCGCGGCTCGTCATCCTCGGCACCCTGCCCGGCGTGGTGGCCGGCTTCTACCTGCGCACCTTGGTGCTGCCCGACGCGGCGCGCTTCAGGATCTTCGTCGGCGCGGTCATGCTGTACCTGGCGTGGCGCCTGCTGTCCGCATTCGTACCCTGGGCGAAGCGCAGGCCTGCGCCCGCTTTCGCAACTGCTGACAGCCTGCGGCTCGCGCGCAGCGACTGGCAGCGCATGGAATTCGCCCTCGGCGACCACGCCTGCGGCTTTTCCGTGCCGGCCATGCTGGCGCTTGCCTTCATCGTCGGCATCATCGGCGGCACCTACGGCATCGGCGGCGGCGCCATCATCGCCCCCTTCTGCATCGCCGTCTTCCACCTGCCGGTGGCGGTCGTGGCTGGCGCGGCGCTCGCGGGAACTTTCGCCACCTCGGTCATCGGCGTCATCGTATATTCCGTGCTGCCGCTGCCCGGCGGCGGCCACGCCGCACCCGACTGGCTGCTCGGCAGCCTGTTCGGTCTGGGCGGTTTGGTTGGCATGTACCTCGGCGCGGCCACGCAGAAGCACGTGCCGCAACAGGCATTGAAAATCGGGCTCGGCCTTTTGCTGTGCGGCCTGGGCAGCGCCTATCTGTGGCCGCGCTGACTACTCGTCCGCGACCTCGACCAGGCGCGCAAACAACGCAGGCGATGACGGTACGGGATCGATTCAGGGCGAAAACCGATTCCGTCCGCCCCTCGGCTCACCAAGCGCTCACAGCTTGCGCGCATTGCAGCGGCCGGAGCGCTTCCACTGGGCCGACATGACATCCCGCACTGAAGAAGGCACGCCCAGCAGCATGCTGCTCTCCAGCGTGTAGCGGTCTATGCTGATTTCGACCACCGACTGCGCGCTCAGGAGGTCCTTGACGGCAGGCGACGGGGCGATGATCTTCACCGAGTCCCGCGTCACCTTCAGGCTCAACTTGGGGAACACGGCCGCCTGCGCGTTGTTCGGGTCACTGTGCGAAACGCTCTCGGCGCCCGCGTCGATGAAGAAATAGGCCGGTGCCACCGCGCTTCCGTAAAGCGTTTCCAGCTCCGTCGCAGTGCCGCCCAGATACCTGACCGGCTCGTCCCAGTAGCACGCGACCTCGACCGCCTGGCCGAACGCCGGCACCGCGAGCGCGAACAAGGCGGCGAAAGCAGTTTTCCGAATCACGATGCCTCTCCTCTCAGTCAGGGTTGATGCTTGAATATTAGTCGCGCAACTTTTCAGTGCAATCGCCCGCGCTCAAATCGGATGGGCCCAATTGATTTTGGGATGACAGCCACCGACCTGAAGTCGGCCTTTGCCGGCGGTGAGACACTTCCCGAGCAACGACAGCAAAGTATCCTGTTGCGGACTGTGTCCTGCCCCTCTGCCTAGATTTCAGTCTGCTCCGTGATCTCCAGCGCGTCATCGGATGCCCAGATGTCTTTGTTCCAAGGCTCCCGAGATTGATTGGCTTCCATTTCAGACTCCTTCGTGGTTGATGGGAGTCTGATTGTCTTGCCGAGTCGCGGGCGCCCGCTTTCAGGGAGACAGCTTGGAGCGTACAACCGGCCAGCAAGGCCGGTCGGGGTGATAATGATCAAAGTCCTCTCCATGCCCCTGAGTCGATAGCCAACGTGGGGGAGGTACATGCAACTCCCATTCAACAACGCGCCGACAGGCGCGTTTTTACTTTGAAGCGACGATTGACTCAGGGCTAAAATTATGTAATAAATGCTACATGACTGTAGATATCGCTACATGGTTGTTGATTGTTCTCACCCTGCCCACGCAGAACGCCACGGCGCGCATGCGCATCTGGCGTGGCCTGAAGAGCCTGGGGTGCGCAGCGTTGCGCGACGGTGCCTGGCTGTTGCCCGGAACCGTTGCCACGAGGCAGGGGATTGAAGCGCTGGCAGATGAAACCCGCGCGGCGGGCGGCACCGCATGGGTACTGCGGCTGGACGCGGAGGATGCCCAGTCGGCCGCATTCCGGGGAATGTTTGACCGCAGTTCCGAATACGCCGATCTGTTGGCGGATATGGCTCACTTCGATCCGCTTGCCGAGAATGTCACGACCGCCAACAAGACCCTGAAGGCCTTGCGGCGCCGTTACGAAACCCTGGTCGAACAGGATTATTTCCCGGGCGCCGACAAGCTCGAGACGGAAGCGCGTCTGTTGACTCTCGAAGCCATGCTGATGTCCCGGCTTTCCCCCAACGAACCGCATTTCCAGGACGGACGGCCCGAGCGTTTTTTGCTCGCTGACTTTCAGAAGCAGATTTGGGCCACCCGGCAGGATTTATGGGTGGACCGGCTGGCTTCCGCGTGGCTGATTCGTCGCTTCATCGACCGCCACGCGCGCTTCGTCTGGCTGGAGCGCGTTGAGGACTGCCCTGCAGAAGCGCTGGGGTTCGATTTCGACGGCGCGCGCTTCACCCACATCGGGCATCGCGTCACCTTCGAGACCCTGCTGGCGAGCTTCGGACTGGAAAACGACGCGGCCCTGATGCGCATCGGCACCATCGTCCATGCGCTGGACGTAGGGGGCGAGGCGCCCGAGGCCGCCGGTTTCGAGACGCTGCTGAAAGGCCTGAAGGCGCGCGTCAAGGATGACGACGCTTTGCTCAAGCAAGGCGGGCAGATGCTGGACGACTTATACGCAGTTTTCAACAGCCCCTGATTTGACTGGACCATCTTGACCACCCCGACCGAACGTCCCGCCCACCCCAGCTTCTGGGAGGCCTTCAGATACTGGCTGAAGCTCGGCTTCATCAGCTTCGGCGGCCCCGCCGGGCAGATTTCCATCATGCATCAGGAACTGGTGGAAAAACACCGCTGGATTTCCGAGCGCCGCTTTCTGCACGCGCTGAATTACTGCATGGTGCTGCCCGGCCCCGAGGCGCAGCAGCTCGCCATCTACATCGGCTGGATGCTGCACCGCAGCTGGGGCGGCATCGTCGCTGGCGTGCTGTTCGTGCTGCCTTCGCTCTTCATTCTTGCCGGGCTCACCTATGTCTACATGGCCTTCGGTGATGTCACCTTCGTGCAGGGGGTGTTCAACGGCATCAAGCCGGCGGTGGTGGCCATCGTGGTGTTCGCGGCCTGGCGCATCGGTTCGCGCGCACTGAAAAATATGCTGCTGTGGGCCTTCGCTGCGGCCTCGTTCATCGCCATTTTCGCCCTCGGTATTCCCTTCCCCTACATCGTTCTGGGCGCGGGCATTCTCGGCTTCATAGGCGGCAAGCTGGCGCCTGACCTGTTCAAGGTGGGCGGTGGACATGGCGCCTCGGAGAAACGGTTTGGCCCGGCACTCATCGATGACGACACGCCGCCGCCAGCCCATACCAAATTCAGGTTGGGTCGCCTGGTGATTCTGACCGGGCTGTTCGTCGCGCTGTGGGGCGCGGCGATGATGGCCCTGCCCGACGGCACCCTCGCCGACATGGGCGAGTTCTTCACCAAGGCCGCACTGGTCACCTTCGGCGGCGCCTACGCCGTGCTGCCCTACGTCTACCAGGGCGGCGTGGAACATTATCAGTGGCTCACCGGCCCACAGATGATCGACGGCCTCGCGCTCGGCGAGACCACGCCGGGACCGCTCATCATGGTGGTCGCCTTCGTCGGCTTCGTCGGCGCCTGGACCAAGGAAATCTTCGGTCCCGATGCGCTGTTCCTGGCCGGTTTCGCGGGCGCTTCGGTGGCGACCTTCTTCACTTTCCTGCCCGGCTTTCTGTTCATCCTCATCGGCGCGCCGCTGGTGGAATCCACCCACGGCGACCTCAAGTTCACCGCGCCGCTCACCGGCATCACCGCCGCGGTGGTCGGTGTGATCCTCAATCTCGCGGTGTTCTTCGGCTGGCACGTCATCTGGCCGCGCGCCACCGAGGCCGCGCCATTCTCGGGCGGTTTCGAGTGGTTCTATGCCCTGATCTCCGTGGCGGCCTTCATCGCGCTGTGGAAATACAAGATGGACATCATGAAAGTGATCGGCGCCTGCGCCGCCATCGGCCTCGTCTACACCTACATCGTTTGAGGAGTGAGCCATGCCCTATGAACTGAAATCCCTGTCCTGCGACCCGGCAAAACTGTCCGGGCTGTCCGAAAAACTCATCGTCAGCCATTGGGAAAACAATTACGGCGGTGCAGTGAAACGCCTCAACGCCATCGAGCAAAAGCTTGCCGAACTCCAGTGGGCCAGTGCCCCGGTGTTCGAGATCAACGGCCTGAAGCGCGAAGAGATGATCGCCAGCGGCTCCATGATCCTGCACGAGGTCTACTTCGACTCACTGGGCGGCGCCGGCGGCGACCCAGCGAGCAAACTCAAGGCAGCCATCGAACGTGACTTCGGTTCGCTCGACGCCTGGCGCACCGAGTTCAGCGCCATGGGCAAGGCCCAAGGAGGTGGCTCCGGCTGGACCCTGCTGACCTGGAGCCCACGTCGTGCCCGCTTGGTCAACGCCTGGGCCGCCGATCACGCCCACAACCTGGCCGGCGCCACACCGCTGATCGCCCTGGACATGTACGAACACAGCTACCACATGGACTTCGGCGCCAAGGCCGGCGCCTATGTCGACGCCTTCATGCAAAACCTTTCCTGGACGGCCGCCGAGGCCACCTTCACCAAACTGGGAGCCTGACGCCATGGAACGCACCATCAAACCCGACACCCTGAAAACCGAACTGCTCGGCAAACTGATCTTGGATGTGCGTCGCATCGCCGACCGCGAGGCTGCGCCCGAGCACCTGCCTGGCGCGCAATGGAAGAATCCGGAGCAGCTTGCCGAATGGGCCGACAATTTGCCGAAAGGCCAGGACATCGTGCTCTATTGCGCGCGCGGCGGCTCAGTGTCCAATAGCGTGGTCGATGCCCTGCAGGCCAAAGGCCTGCAGGCCCGCTTCATCGAAGGTGGAGTCGAGGGCTGGAAGGCGGCGGGCGGCGAAGTGGTAGCCAAGCCCTGAAGCGGGGAGAAGCAGACATGGCGCATACCGACAGGCACATCGAGATCAGGGATGGAAACCGCCCCCGCTCACGCCACCAGGAGACCGAGCCCATGACCCGACTGTTTCGCGCACTCGCCTTTCTGTCGATGACATTGGCAGCGACGCTCGCCCACGCCGACATGCTGCCCGCGCCCCGGCAGGTGTCGGCCCATGCATGGGCCTGGATCGGCCCCTACGATGGTCCGACGCGCGCGAATCGGGGGTTCCGCATGAACCTGGGTTTCGTCGTCGGCAAGGAGGCCGTGGCCGTCATCGACAGCGGCTATTCGCCCGACATGGCCGAGGCGATGCTGCGCCAGATTCGCGCACGCTCGGCGCTGCCGGTGCGTCACGTCATCAACACCAACTCGCAGCCCCATCGCTTTCTCGGCAACGACGTCTTTCGCCAGGCCGGTGCCCGCGTCCTCGCGGGCCGGGAGGCGGCCGAACGCATGGCACAGGACGGCGCCATGATGGCCAACGCGGCGGCCGGCATTCTCGGCGTTGCCGGCCTGTCCGTGCCGGCTGCGCCCGACCGTCTGCTCGGCGCGGGGGAATCCGTCGACCTCGATCTCGGCGGCGGCATCGTGCTGCGCGTGCGCCACGCCGGCACGGCCCACACCAAGGGCAGCCTGGTCGCAGAGGTGCTTCCCGACCGCACCGTGTTCGCCGGCGACATCCTTTATGGCGGCCGGCTGCCGGCCCTGGTTCCGGACGGCAGCGTCAAGGGCTGGCTGGAAGCCTACGAATCGCTGCGTACCGGCGACGCTGCCCTCTTCGTCCCCGGCCATGGCCAGCCCGGCCCTCTGGCCGCCTTCGACCATCCGACGCGCGACTATCTGGCACGGATCAAACACCACATGGACGAAGCGGTGAAAAAGGGCACGGACATCGAATCGGCCAAGTCGGGCTTCGACGCCTCGGCCTGGAGGTCACTTGCCAACTTCATCGAGTTGAACGGCCGCAACGCCTATCAGTCCTATCAGGAAAGCGAAGCCGAAGGCTTCTGAAGGGAAATGCCATGAAATGGATCACGCGCGAACGCCCCAAGGTGGATCGTCTGGCCTGCACCTGGCTGATCCACCGCTTCATCGACCGGGAGCCAGAATTTCTGTTCGTGCCCCGCGAGCGCGTGCTGGCCGAGACCGAGCGGGTCGGTGCCATCCCCTATGACATGCCGGGTGTCGAGCTTGGACATTCCGGTCCTTTGTGCAGCTTCGACGCCTTTTTGGAGAAGTACCGTCTCGACGATCCGGCGCTCAAGCGCATGGCCCAGATCGTGCGGGGCGTCGACACGCACTACCCCGACCTGGCGGCCGAGACCTCCGGACTCAAGGCCGTCGTGCTGGGGCTCAACGCCAACATCGCCGACGACCGGGAACTCGTCGTCCGCAGCCGGCCGATATACGACGCCCTGTACGCCTGGTGCGACCGGCTGGTACGCCCGCCGCAGGGCATCCTGGGCGGCATCGCGCGCCTCTTCATGAAAGGAGAATCGAGATGAAATGGATCACCCGCGAACGCCCCAAGATAGACCGCATCGCCTGCCCGTGGCTGGTGGCGCGCTTCATCGACAAGGATGCCGAGTTCATCTATGTCCCGCGCGACATGGTGATGCCGGAGGCCGAACGCCTGGGTGCCACGCCCTTCGACGTTCCCGGTGTTGAGCTGGGCCATCACGGGCCATTGTGCAGCTTCGACGCCTTCATCAGAAAATATGCACTCAACGATCCAGCACTGGAGCGGCTGGCCCTCATCGTGCGCGGCGCCGACACCGATGCACCGGAGCTGGCGCCCGAGGCTGCCGGCTTGGTTGCCCTGTCCTGGGGCCTCAACCACAACCATCAGGACGACCACGAACTGCTCGCCCAGGGCATGGTGATGTACGACGCGCTCTATGACTGGTGTACTCGTTCATCCAGCTAAAGTGCCTGCACGGTTTGCCCGGTTCTCGACGTTTTGCGACGCAGCCTTCACCACAGCATTGCTCTTCTTGCATTCAGTATTCCCCTGATGTGGGAATAATGGGCACGTTGCGCCGATCTCGGCGAGGTTTTTTCATTGCGTTTGTCATATCGCTGTCCTTGCACGCCAGTCTGTTGCCATCATGGTGGGGCAAGCCGAAGCCGCCCGCACCCGAAGAACCCTTGCAGGTGCGCCTGAGGGTTGCGCCCGAGGTGAAACCGCCGCCCTCCAAACCACGGCAGGCCAAGCCAATCAAACCCGCCAGGCCACAGACCGTGCCTGAAATTCCGCCGAGCCCCGCTCAGGAGAAGGCGCCGGCATCCATGCCGGCGCCGCCCGCGCCTACGGCTGAGGAATGGCAATTGGCTTCAACCTATACGCCCAGGAACAGCAAGCGTTATCGCCACACATGGGGACGGCAGGTTCGCAGCATGATGGGAACGGCCGTTGAGGGACCTGACCAGGGGGCAGTTCGGTTCCGCATCGAGATCGCGCCTGACGGAAAGCTTGCCAAGGTGGAAGAGCTTTGGTCAACCTCGGAGATGGCCTCGAAGCTCGCTTGGGAGGCGATCCGGAATCTGCCGCCACTGCCGCCAATCCCTACGGGAAAACCGCTCATCTTCGAGCAGACCATCTCCTTCCAGCCCTACGAGACGGGCTGGCCACCCAGCTACAAGCTTGACTGCTTGCCGGAGCCCCTGCCTTTCAATAACCCGTTCGCGTGGAACGGTTCATCCCCGCCCAAAGTGGCGACACGGGAGCATCGCCCCCCTCCGCCAGATGGGTGCCCGCCTGATTCCACCGAGGACACGATCGAAGAAGAAGAAAGATCGTTCAAACGCCAGTTGGATCAATGGCGGTGGGGGCGTTGAATGGAATCGGTGGACTCTTGAGGCAGTGTTTCCCGAAGGGAACTGACATCTCGGCCTACTCGCAGGCCAAACTCAACGCTGCCGCACGCCAATTGAATCAACGCCCAAGAAAAACCTTAAACCATGAAACACCCGCACAACAATTTCACCAACTTGTTGCGTCGATCGGTTGAATCCACGGTACCTGGCTGACCTAAGTGACACGGTACGCCAACGACGGCTTAGGCGCCGAACAAGAGACACTCAGGCCACTCAGCCTGTACTCCACTTCTGGCCGGTTGCTGCCTTGCCAACATCATCAAGCAGACTGAATCGCGTTCGGCACCCCCTTCATGCCACCTTAGTCATCCGCGCCAAACCTCAACCGGCAATAACTCTCCTGCGTCAGCGCCACGCTGACCACCCCCACCAGCGCGCTGACCGCCAGCCACAAGAACGCCGCATGGTAGGCGGCGGCATCGTAGATGCGCACGCCTTCGAGCATGGCGCCCTTCCAGTTTCTATCGAGTATCCAGCCCATGCCGCTTTGCTGGATGGCGGCGAAGCCGAGCACGGACATGTTGACCACGCCGGCCACGGTGCCGGATGCGCCGGGGTGGTTGACCTCGCGCGCGAAGGCGAAGCCGATGATGAGGCCGCCGGCCGAGAAGCCGATGCTGGCGAACAGCAGAGTGCGCAGCCCCGACGACAAATCGTCGAACAGCAGGAAAGTCGCCCAGCAAAGCGCGTTGACGATGGTCGCGCCAAGATAAGGCAGCTTGCGCCGGCCGATGCGGTCGGACAGCGCGCCCAGCAGCGGGCCGCCGATGGCGAAGCCGATGAGCATGGCGGTGGTGTAGCCCGCCGCCTGACTGCGTTCCATGCCGTGCACCTGCACCAGATAGGGCACGCCCCACAGGCCGGCGAAGGTGAGCACGGGTGCGGCGATCAGGCCGCCGGCCATGAACAACGGCCAGGTCTCGCGCTGGGCGATGACGAGTTTCAGGCTGCGCGAGGCGCTCATGTCATTGAAGGCCTCGGGATGCGCGTGGGTGGCGTAGCCGCGTTCGCCGGGGTCGTCGCGCACCCACAGCCAGACCATGCCGGCAAGCAGCAGCGTGACCGCCGCGCAGATCAGCATGGCCATGCGCCAGCCCATGCCGGCCACCGCTTCGGACAGCGGCACGCCGGCGAGGATGCCGCCGAGGTTGCCGACCAGCAAGGAAACCCCGGTCACGGTGGCGAAGCGGTTGGCGGGGAACCAGTGGCCGGCGAGCTTCATGCAGGCGACGAAGGCGACCGCGACCGAGGCGCCGACGAGGCCGCGACCGACGTACGCGAGCCACAGACTGTCGGCCAGGGCGAACAGGAAGATGCCGAGCGCGGCGGCGACGGCCGCCAGCGCGCCCACGCGGCGCGGGCCGATGGCGTCGGACATCAGGCCGCTGGGAATCTGCATGGCGGCGTAAGTGTAGAAGTAGATGGCGGAAAGATTGCCGAGCAGGGTGGCGGCGATGTTGAAGTCGCGCATCAGCTCGTCCACCATCACCGCCGGGGCGACGCGCTGGAAGAAGCCGACGAAGTAGAGGCTGGCGAGCAGGCCCCAGGTCAGCCAGGCAAGCGAAACCGGCGGCAGGCGGCTGTGCTTCACGCCCCGCCCTGCAACAGCAGCACGTGCAGGCGGCGCGGGCCGTGCGCGCCGAGATGGATGGTCTGCTCGACGTCGGCGGTGCGCGAGGGGCCGGTGACGATGTTGGTCGCGCGCGGCATGGTGCCGCGCTCCTCGCGCAGCAGCGCCCAGGCATCTTCCATGCGCGGCACGATTCTGTTCGTGGGCAGCACGCAGAGGAAATCGTCGGGCAGGAAGTTGAGCGTGGTGGGGCTGTCGGGGCCGGCCAATAGCACGAGGCTGCCGGTCTCGGCGATGGCGCAGAAGGCCACGGCCAGGCTCACGCGGTCTTCACCCACCGCGCGGCGGCGTTCCGCCCTAAAGCCTGCCGGCCAGTCGACGCTGTCCAGCAGCGGATGCGGGGCGACGGCCAGTGATTTTGCAAGATTCTGCGCGGCAAGGTAGTCGGCCACGGCCTGTGCGATATTTTCTTTCGATGCGACCTCGGCCCAGGTGCCGACGACTTTTTCCAGCTTGTTCAGAAAACGCTCGCGCGGCGATGCTTCCCACTGCGGCTGCGGACCGCGCACGTGCGCTTCGATGCGCTGCACGATTTCCGGCGCCTCGGCCGCGGCCTCGTGCGCGAGGCTTTTCGAGAGGCGGGCGAGGATGGCGGCGCGACTGTCGCTCATGGTTTCCTCCGCTGCTTCCACTGCGCCATGAAGGTGTCGCCCTGCGGTGCCGGGAGGTCGCGCGCCGCCGTCCAGGCCTGCGCAAACAACATACTGCGGAAGCGGCCATTGCCGCCGGCGAGCAGATTCAGAAGCTTGATGGCGATGCGCGAGGCCTGGCGATAGAGCTCGGGCCGCCTGGCGAAATACGCCCAGGCCGCCAGCGCCCATCTGGCGCGCGGCGGCGTGAGCCGGCGCGCGAATTCCTGGCGGCGATGCTCGCGCAGCATCCTCGGCAGCGGAATCGACATGGGGCAGACTTCCTCGCAGCGCCCGCACAGGGTGGAGGCGTTGGGCAGCGGCCTGCCCTCTTGCAATCCCACCATCAGCGGCGTGAGCACCGCGCCCATCGGCCCGGGATAGACCCAGCCGTAGGCGTGGCCGCCGACCGCGCTGTATACCGGGCAGTGGTTGAGGCAGGCGCCGCAGCGGATGCAGCGCAGCATCTCGTGGTAGTCGCCGCCCAGCATGCGGCTGCGGCCGTTGTCGACCAGCACCACGTGGAATTGCTCGGGGCCGTCGGGATCGTCCGCGCGGCGCGGGCCGGTGAAGAAAGTGGTGTAGGAGGTGATCTCCTGTCCGGTGGCGCTGCGCGCCAGCAGCCGCAGCAGCACCGCGGCGTCTTCCAGGTTGGGCACCACCTTCTCGATGCTGGCGAGCACGATGTGCACGCGCGGCAGCGTGGCGGAGAGGTCGCCGTTGCCTTCGTTGGTGACGATGACGGTGGAGCCGGTTTCGGCGATGAGGAAGTTGGCGCCGGTAATGCCGACGTCGGACGCGAGGAATTTCTCGCGCAGCACCTGGCGCGCTTCGTCCACGATCTGCGGCACGGTTTCCAATGGCCGTGTCAGCCCGGGCTGGTGGTGCAGTTTCTCGAACAGCTCGGCGATCTGGCCGCGCGTCTTGTGCACCGCCGGCGCGATGATGTGGCTGGGCGGCTCGTGCGCGATCTGGATGATGTATTCGCCGAGGTCGGTCTCGACCACCTCGAAGCCTGCAGCTTCGAGCGCGTCGTTGACGGCGATCTCCTCGCCCACCATGGACTTGCCCTTGGCGACCATTTTCGCGTTCGCGTTTCGACAAATGTCGAGCACCGCGACGCAAGCTTGCTCGGGGGTTTCCGCCCAGTGCACCTGGCCGCCGGACGCCTGCACCTGGGCCTCGAAGCGCAACAGGTAATGGTCGAGGTTGGCCAGGGTGTGGTCCTTGATACGCTTGCCTGCCTGGCGCAGCGCCTGGAATTCGGGCAGGCCGTCGATGGCGGCGCGGCGCTTGTCGACGAAGCCGACGCCGGCCTTGGCCAGCGCCTGCTGCAAGGTCTTGTCGTGCAGGGCGCGATGGGCGTTGTTCGAGAAGGCGTGCGAGGTCGGTTTCATGGCTTTTCCGGTTCGCCGATGGCCGGGACGTCAGTCATGCCGGCCAGCACTTCGGCGAGGTGATACACCCGCACCGGGCTGCCCATGCGCTTGAGACGCCCGGCGATGTTCATCAGGCAGCCGATGTCGCCGGAGACCAGCAGGTCGGCGCCGCTCGCCGCGACCGCCTCGGCCTTGTCGGCCACCATGCGGCCGGAGATGTCCGGATACTTCACGCAGAAAGTGCCGCCGAAGCCGCAGCAGGTTTCCGCATCCTGCAGTTCGACCTGTTCGAGCCCGGACACTTTTGCCAGGAGTGCGCGCGGCTGGTCGAACACGCCCAACTCGCGCCTGGCCGAGCAGGAATCGTGCATCGCCACCTTGCCGGCAAAGCTCGCGTCGATGAAGTCATCGCCGCCATGCTCGGCAAGGAAGGCCGACAATTCGCGCGTGCGCGCGGCCAGGGTCTCGGCCTTGGCCTGCCACAGCGGCTCGGCCTTGAAGAGTTCTGGATAGTGCGTGACCAGCATGCCGGTGCAGGAGCCGGAGGGCACGACGACGTGTTCGTAAAAGCCCAGGGCGTCGATGAGCGGACGCGCCAGTTCGCGCGCGGTGTTGAAGTCGCCGCTGTTGTAAGCCGGTTGGCCGCAGCAGGTCTGTGCCGGCGGCACCACGACTTCCGCTCCCAGGCGCTCCAGCAACTTGACTGCGGCAAAGCCGGCGCTGGGCCGGAACAGGTCGACGAGGCACGAAACGAACAGGGCGACGCGCATGGGCTGGTCCGCGAAAGAGGTAGGCCTATGTTAGTGGAAGATGGCGGTGCGACAAATCCGGAGCCTTTCTGCTCCGGGTCGCGCTTGTCTGCGACGCATTTCTGGCCGCCACTTTCAGATCGGGAAAGCCTTTCAGGGGAAAAAGCATGAACGGGAGAATGCCATGTTTGAATCAAACATCGAGATCCAGCGGGGAGCCACGGCTGGCTCAACCGAGCGTCGTGTCCAGCACCATCATCACCGCGAAGCCTGCCATCAGGCCGATGGTGGCGGGGGTCTGGTGGCCGTTGCGATGGGTTTCGGGAATAACCTCGTGCGAGACCACGAAGATCATGGCGCCGGCGGCAAGGCCCAGGCCGACGGGATAGGCGAGCGCCAGACCGGTGGCGAGACCGATGCCGAGCAGCGCGCCGACGGGTTCCATCAGGCCGCTTGCCCCGGCGACCAGCACCGCGCGTGCGGGCGTCATGCCGGCTGCCTTGAGGGCCATGGCGACGGCGAGCCCCTCGGGGATGTCCTGGAGGGCGATGGCGATGGTGAGCGGCAGGCCGATGGCAAGGTCGCCCTGCGAAAACGACACGCCGATGGCCATGCCTTCGGGCAGGTTGTGCAGGGCGATGGCGAACACGAACAGCCACACCCGCGAGACGCGCCCGCAGCCGGCGCCGCAGGGGCCGCCGTGCTCATGCTCGTGCGGGGTGAACTGGTCGAGCCCCAGCATCAGGAGCACGCCGAGGCCAAGCCCCGCGACCACGGTCATGGCGCCGATGGAAGCGCTGCCGGTGATCTCCTCGCCGGCCGCGAGGCCCGGCAGGATGAGGGAGAAGGAACTCGCCGCCAGCATCATGCCCGCCGCCAGGCCCAGCATGGTGTCTTCGGTGCGATTGGTCAGCTTGCGCAGGAACAGCGCCGGCAAGGCGCCCAAGGCAGTGGCGGCAAAACCGGCCACGCCGCCGAGGAAACCCAGGCGCAACGCGGCATCGGCCTCGCCCACGGCCACGCGCCAGATGCTGGTGATGAGCAGCAGGGCGACTGCGGCCAGCGCCAGGGCCAGCCCCAGCGCAGTGTAGGGGTGCTCGTGCGCCTGGCTCATCCAGGCCGCACGCCAAGTCAGCGGCTCATCCCGTTGCGCGAGTTCCATGTTCGCCCTGCCCCCTTGTCAGTTATTCAGCAGTAGCCGATCGGCACGTCCTCATCTTCCACGGCAGCACGCTCGGCTGCCACCTCCCGCCGCCAGGCTTTGTAAACGCTGTACAAGCTCAATGCCATGATGATTCTCCTGTATTTTCCGCCGCACAGTCGCGGCCTGGTTGCGTCGATCCCGACACAAGGTGTCTTGCATTCATTACACGGCATTTTTGTTTATTTACAAAATTGAATTATCAAAACAATTCCATAGTTATTAACAATGACTTTGGCAGGGCTGCCCGCAGCTGCGCGGGTTTCCCACGGCGGGCGTTCATGCCAGTTCCACGGCCATGCCTTCGAAGCCGGCGCCGAACATTGCCAGGACTGCAGCCAGTTCATGCGCGAATTTCATGTACTCACCTTCCTTTCGATACCTCGCGCCATTCACATGGCGCGAGGTACTTCTTGCTCTACCTTGCTGTTCAGGCAAGATCGAAGCGGTCCAGGTTCATCACCTTGGCCCATGACGCGACGAAGTCCTTCACGAACTTCGCCTGTCCGTCGTTCTGCCCGTACACCTCGGCGATGGCGCGCAGCTGCGAGTTGGAGCCGAACACCAGGTCGGCGCGGGTCGCCGTCCACCTGGCCTTGCCGGTCTTGCGGTCGCGCACCTCGAACACCGTCTTTCCCGCGTCGACCAGCTTCCACTCGTTGTTCATGTCGAGCAGGTTGACGAAGAAGTCGTTGGTGAGCGCGCCCGGACGGTCGGTGAACACGCCGTGCTTCGCGCCGCCGAAGTTGGCATCCAGCGCGCGCAGGCCGCCGACCAGCACCGTCATCTCCGGCGCGGTAAGCGTGAGCAGCTGCGCCTTGTCGACCAGCAGCGCCTCGGCAGGTACTTCGGGGAAGCGGCTGCTGCGATAGTTGCGGAAGCCGTCGGCGATCGGCTCGAGCGGCGCGAAGGACTCGGCGTCGGTCTGCTCAGGCAGCGCGTCCATGCGGCCCGGGGTGAAGGGCACGCTCACGTTCTGCCCGGCCTTCTTCGCGGCCTCTTCGACCGCCGCGCAGCCGGCCAGCACGATGAGGTCGGCGAGCGAGATCTTCTTGCCGCCGAGGCCCGCACCGTTGAACTCGGCCTGGATGGCTTCGAGCCTGGCGATCACCTTGGAAAGTTGAGCCGGCTGGTTGACCTCCCAGTCCTTCATCGGCGCCAGGCGGATGCGCGCGCCGTTGGCGCCGCCGCGCTTGTCGGAACCTCTGAAACTCGCAGCCGACGACCACGCGGTGTAGGCCAGTTCGGATGTGGTAAGACCCGAAGCCAGCACCTTGGCCTTCAACTCGGCCACGTCCTTGTCGTCGACCAGCGGGTGGTTCACTGCCGGGATGGGGTCCTGCCAGATCAGGTCTTCCTTCGGCACCTCGGGGCCGACATAGCGTGCTTTCGGACCCATGTCGCGGTGGGTGAGCTTGAACCAGGCGCGCGCGAAGGCATCGGCGAATTCCTCCGGATTCTGCTGGAAGTGGCGCGCGATCTTCTGGTACTCGGGGTCGTAGCGCATGGCCATGTCGGCGTCGGTCATGATGATCGGCACTTTCTTCGACGCGTCGTGCGCGGCCGGCGCCATGTTGGCGTCGGTGTGCTGCACCGGCGTCCACTGCGAGGCGCCCGCCGGGCTGCGCGTCGGGATCCATTCATTGTTGAAGAGCATGTCGAGGTAGCTCATGTCCCACTTGGTCGGCGTGGGCGTCCACGAGCCTTCCAGGCCGCTGCCGATCTGGTCGCCGCCGCGGCCGGTGCCGTGCGTGCTGATCCAGCCGAAGCCCTGGTTCTCGATGTCGGCCGCTTCGGGGGCGGGACCAACCAGCGCCGCGTCGCCGGCGCCGTGGCACTTGCCGAAGGTATGGCCGCCCGCGGTGAGCGCGACGGTCTCGTAGTCGTTCATCGCCATGCGCGCGAAGGTCTCGCGCACCAGGCGTGCGGACTGCAGCGGATCGGACTTGCCGCCGGGGCCTTCGGGGTTGACGTAGATCAGGCCCATCTGCACCGCGGCGAGCGGATTCTCGAAATCGGCCTGCGTGCCATGGCGTTCGTCGCCCAGCCAATCTTTCTCGGAACCCCAGTACACCGACTCGTCGGGTTCAAACACGTCGGCGCGGCCGCCGCCGAAGCCGAAGGTCTTGAAGCCCATGGATTCCAGCGCGCAGTTGCCGGCCAGCACGATGAGGTCGGCCCAGGAAATCCGGTTGCCGTATTTCTGCTTGATCGGCCACAACAGGCGGCGCGCCTTGTCGAGGTTGACGTTATCTGGCCAGGAATTGGTCGGGGCGAAACGCTGCTGGCCGAGGCCGGCGCCGCCGCGGCCGTCGCCGATGCGATAGGTGCCGGCCGCGTGCCAGGCCATGCGGATGAAGAGCGGGCCGTAATGGCCGTAGTCGGCCGGCCACCAGTCCTGCGAGTCGGTCATCAGCGCGTAAAGATCTTTCTTGACTGCCGCGAGGTCGAGCTTCCTGAATGCCTCGGCATAATCGAACGCGGCTTCCATCGGGCTGGTCTCGGGGGCGAACTGGCTCAGGACTTTCAGGTTCAGCTGGTTCGGCCACCAGTCGTGGACGGTTGGGGTGCCGCCACCTGCGGCGGTGGCGTGAAAGGGACATTTGCTTTCGGACATGGCGCACTCTCCTCTTGGATCAATGGGTTCCCGTCGCTTGCGGGATGTTCCTATTCAAGCCCATGATTTAGACTAGTTCTAATATTTCTTTTCTAAGCTTCCGATAGCTTTTGACTAAGCAGGCCAAATAGCCATGACGCTCACCGAACTCAAGTATGTGCTGGCCGTCGCGCGCGAAAGACATTTCGGCCGCGCTGCCGAGGCCTGCTTCGTGTCGCAGCCGACCTTGTCGGTCGCCATCAAGAAGCTGGAGGAGGAACTGGGCCTCACCCTGTTCGAGCGCGGCGGCGGCGGCGAGCTTTCCGTCACGCCGGCGGGCGAGCGCGTGGCGGAACAGGCGGCGCACATCTTCGAGCTGGTGGATGGCATCAAGGACCTGGCGATGGTCGCCAAGGACGACTTGCAGGGTCCGCTGAAACTCGGTGCGATCTACACCATCGCGCCCTATCTCCTGCCGGAACTGATTCCGCAACTGCACGAGCGTGCGCCGCACATGCCGCTGCTGCTGGAAGAGAACTACACGCGCGTGCTGACGGAAAAATTGAAGAAAGGCGAGCTCGACGCCATGATCGTCGCCACCCCTGTGGAAGATCCGTCCATCCTGGCGCTGCCCTTGTACGAGGAGCCCTTCATGGTAGCAGTGCCGGCCGACCACCCCTGGAAGAAAAAGAAGGCCATCGACAGCCTCGAACTGGAAAATGAAAGCCTGCTGTTATTGGGCAGCGGCCATTGCTTCCGCGACCAGGTGCTGAAGGTCTGCCCCGCGCTCAATCGCACGGCGGCCGGCGGCCTGCAGAAAACCCTGGAAAGCAGTTCGCTCGAAACCATCCGCCACATGGTCGCCTCCGGCATGGGCACCACGGTGCTGCCCTGCACCGCCACGCGCCTGCACACTTCATCCGACAGCCTGCTCGCCTACCGCCCATTTTCCAGGCCCGCACCCACGCGCGTGGTGAGCCTGGCCTGGCGCAAGAGCTTTCCGCGCCCGCGCGCCATCGAGGCCGTGCGTCAGGCGGTGCTCGCCGCCAACCTGTCCTGCGTGGAGAAAATCCGGCCCGGCAAGCGCTGAGCCTTCCTGCCTGGCAAGTATTACCGGGTCACGGACTCAGGCCACCGCCACGCTTTTCACCTGGGCGATCACCGGCGTGCCCGGTTCCAGATTCAATTGCCGGGCGGACTTGCGGGTGATGCGCGCGAGCAGGGGTGTCTCGCCCAGCGCCAGCTTCACCAGCACCTGGCCGGGCGCATCTTCGGCCAGCTCCACCACCTGCGCAGGCAGCAAATTGAGGATACTGGTCTGCTGCGGCATGGTTAGCGTGAGGCTGACATCGCGTGCGGCGACGCGCACGCGCAGCGGCTTGCCCGGACTGCCGTGCAGCCCCGCGAGCTCGAGTTCGACGCTGCCGCTCGCCACTCGGGTGAGCTGCAGTTCGGCATCCTGTCCGACGACGACGGCATCGAGCACGGTGGCGGCGATGTCGCGGTGCGCCAGCGGCAGGTCGAGCCGTGTCATGCCTTCCGCCAGCGGTCCCTGATAGCCGATGCGGCCGCCTTCGATCAGGAGCAGATGGTCGGCCAGGCGCGCCACTTCTTCGAGCGCATGGCTGACGTAGAGCACAGGCAACGCCAGCTCTCGGTGCAGCCGCTCCAGATAAGGGAGGATCTCGGCGCGCGCATTGGCATCCAGCGCCGCCATCGGCTCGTCCATGAGCAGCAGGCGCGGACACGACAAGAGCGCGCGCCCGATGGCGACGCGCTGACGCTGGCCGCCGGACAATCGGTGCGGGGAACGGTCGATCAGGCTTTCCAGCCCGAGCCAGCCGATCACGTCGTCACGATTCAGCGTGCGCAAACCCGGCGGCACTCGCTTCCACCCGTATTCAAGATTGCCGCGCACGGACAGGTGGGGAAACAGGCTGGCTTCCTGGAACACATAGCCGAGCGCGCGGCGGTGCGTGGGCACGAAGCGTTTTTCATCCTGCCACACCTCGCCATTGACGACGAGGCGGCCGGGGGTGCGCGCCAGGCCGGCGACAAGCCGCAACAGACTGGTCTTGCCCGAACCGGAGGGACCGAACAGGGCGGTGACGCCCCGTCCCGGCATGTCGAATTCGGCATCGAGCGCGAATGCGCCGAGCGTGCCCCGGAAACGCGCCTCGATACGGCTCACGTCGGCATGCGCTGCCAGTTGCCGCCGCTGCGGCCAAGCATCAGCAGCACGACGAAGGAAAACGCCACCAGCCCGGCCGACAGCACATGCGCCTCGGCATATTCCAGCGCCTCGACATGATCGTAGATCGCCACCGACAACACCCGCGTCTCGGCCGGGATGTTGCCGCCCAGCATCAGCACCACGCCGAACTCGCCTACGGTGTGGGCAAAGGCGAGCACGGCGGCGGTGACGAAACCGGGGCGCGCGAGCGGCAGCGCCACGCTGACGAAGCGATCCCAGGGCGAGGCACGCAGCGTGGCGGCCACTTCCAGCGGCCGCGCGCCGATGGCGGCGAAGGCATTGGCGAGCGGCTGCACCGCAAACGGCAGCGAAAAGATCACGGAGCCCACCACCAGCCCGCCGAAGGTGAACGGCAGGGTCTCGAGCCCGGCTGCCTGCATCCAGCCGCCGACCAGGCCCCGGGGTCCGAGCAGCACCAGCAGATAGAAACCCAGCACGGTGGGCGGCAGCACCAGCGGCAGCGACACCAGAGCAGTGACAGCCGCGCGCAGGCGCGCATGGGTGTGCGTGAGCCACCAGGCCAGCGGCGTGGCGATCAGCATCAGCAGCAGCGTGGTCGCCGTTGCGAGCTTGAGCGTGAGGATGATGGCCGTATGATCGACTGCGGGCAGCGCCATGATTCAAATGTCGTAGCCGTAACTGCGGATCACCGCCCGCGCCTGCGGGGTTTTCAGGAAATCGAGCAGGGCGCGCGCGGCAGGATTGTTCTCGCCGCGCTTGAGCAGGGCCGCATCCTGGCGGATCGCTGCGTGGAGCGCAGCCGGCACGATCCAGACCGAGCCGCCGGAGAGCCTGCCGTCCTGCCAGATCTGCGACAGCGCGACAAAGCCGATGTCGGCATTGCCGCTGGCGACGAACTGGTGGGTCTGGCCAATGTTCTCGCCAGTCACGAATTTGCTCCTCGCCGGCGCCGCCGGCCCCAGCCTGTCCAGCACCTGCATCGCCGCCGCGCCGTAGGGCGCGAGTTTGGGATTGGCTACGGCGAGCCTGTTGTAGGTGCCGCGGCGGAGCACGGCATCGCTGCCGTCGAGCTTCGCGGCATCCGCACTCCACAGCGCCAGCCTGCCGATGGCGTAGGTTTGCGTGCTCACCGCATCGCCTTCGCGCGCAAGCCGCGCCGGGGTTTCATCGTCGGCCGCAAGCAGCACGTCGAAGGGCGCGCCATGCTTGATCTGGGTATAGAACTTGCCCGTTCCGCCGGAAGACAATGACAGCCTGTGGCTGGTGGCTCGCTCGAACAGCGGGGCAAGCCGCTTCATCGGCGCGCTGAAATTGGCCGCCACGGCGATGCTGGCTTCCCCCGCCCCTGCGCTCACGGCAACGGCGACAAGCATCGCGGCCATGATGAGTCTCAACGCATGGAACATGCCGTCTCCTGCCAGGTTTTCGATATGTTTATTGTGTCATATCGCATTGAGGCTTGCCAGCGCAGGCAGGCCCCGGAAGGCAAATCAGTCGCCACGGACATCCGGAGCCAGATGCGCGCCCAGCTCCGCCAGTTCCGCGTCCGTGGCTTCGCGTGCCTGCGCCTCCAGCCGCCGGTAGCGGCCAATGACCTCCTCGGCCAGCGGCGTAAGCGCGGCGCCGCCGCCGCGCGCACCGCCCTTGGCCGTCTCGACCAGGGGGGACTTGAAGCAGCGGTTCATGGTGTCGACCAGGTGCCAGGCGCGCTTGTAGCTCATGTTCATGCTGCGACCGGCCGCGGCTATGGAGCCGGTTTCATGGATGGCTTCGAGCAATTGCACCTTGCCGGGGCCGAGCGCGATGGTTTCGCCGAGGACAAGGCGGAAAGTCAGGCGTGGTTTCATGCGGGCATGATACCGCCGGTGCCGTCAGTACCGGAATCCGGCCGTGCCTGGCACGAATTCCCGGGCACCGCCCCAAGCCGCGCGGCTGCCGGTATCATCCGCCGATGGACTTCGCCGCACTCTTCCAGGCCGCGCTCACCCTGTTCGCCATCGTCGACCCGGTCGGCGTGATCCCGATCTTCCTCCTGGCCACCCGCGGCTTCTCGCGCGAGCAGCAGCATCGCGCCGCCTGGATCTCGGCGCTGACGGTGTGGCTGGTGCTGGTGGGCTTCACCTTCATGGGCGAGCCCATGCTGAAGTTCTTCGGCATCCGCATCGAGGCCTTCTCGGTGGCGGGCGGCCTGCTGCTGCTGATGCTGGCCTTGTCCATGCTGCAGGCGCACGTGAGCCCGCTGAAGCAGACGCCGGACGAAGCCATGGAGGCCGAGGAAAAGGAAGCCGTCGGCGCGGTGCCGCTGGGCGTGCCGCTCCTGGCCGGCCCCGGCGCCATCACCCATGTCATCGTCGTCGCCGGCGCGACACCGGGCGATGTCCTGCACCAGGCCGCCCTGCTGATCCCGATTTCCATGGTGGCGCTGTCGGTGTGGATTGCCTTCCGCGCCGGCCCCGCCATCGCCAGGCGCCTGGGCAAGACCGGCATCCATGTCGTCACCCGCCTGATGGGTTTGATCATTGCCGCCATATCGATCGAGATGATCGCGCGCGGGCTGGCGGGGCTGTTTCCCGGCCTCGTCGCATAGTTAGATTATTACTATCAAATAGATTGCCACAATCAATTAGACCTATCGTTCCCGGGTCCGTAAAGTTGCATCCGTGGACAGCGCTGAGGATTAAGCCCGGCGCTGACCAAGAGATCGAAACCCGAATCCAACTTTGCTCAAGGAGAAACGACATGGCTGTTGACATCAAATCCCCCACCATCCGGAACCTGGAAGCCGCCTTCGCCGGCGAGTGCATGGCCCACGCCAAGTACCGCTACTTCGCGAAAATCTGCCGCGCCGCCGGCGACGAGGAAACCGCGAAAGTGTTCGAAGCCACCGCCGACCAGGAAATCCTGCACGCCTTCGGCCATGCCGAACTGCTGTTCGCGCAGGAAACCATGACCCCGGCCAAGTGCCTGCAGTACGCCATCGAGGGCGAAACCCACGAGTACACCGAGATGTACCCCAGGTTCCGCCACGAAGCGATGGAAGAAGGCCACGCCGCCGCGGTAAAGGAGATCGACGAGCAGATCGCCGAATCCAAGGAACACGCGGAAATGTTCCAGGGCGTGCTGGACAAGGCAGCCAAGCGCTTCGCCGCGCTGGCCAAGGTGGAAGAGAAGCACGCCAGCCACTACCAGGCGCAGAAGGACCGGATCGCTGCCTGAAAAAACCTTTGAACAAAGAGGACACGGAGGACAGGAGGAAATTCTTTAAGCTCCTTGCTTTTCCTCCTGTCCTCATGTCCTCCTGTAAGAACTTGACTTAATTGAAAGGAAACATCATGAAAGTTTGGCAATGCATCGTGTGCGGATACATTTATGACGAAGCCAAGGGCGACCCCGAGCACGGCGTCGCGCCCGGCACCCGCTGGGAGGACGTGCCGGAAGGCTGGGAATGCCCGGACTGCGGCGTGTCCAAGGCCGATTTCGAGATGGTCGAAGTCGAGGCTGCTTAAAAGCTTGAACACAGAGGGAACAGAGGTAGCAGAGGATGGCTTCTGTTTCCCTCTGGTTCCTCTGCTACCGCTGTGTAAATAGGTTACTCAAGGAAAACCATGGATCCCATCGTCATTATCGGCTCCGGCCTTGCGGGCTACACCGTGCTGCGCGAATTCAGGAAGCGCGACCAGGAAACGCCGGTCACGCTGATCTCTTCGGACGACGGCCACTTCTATTCCAAACCCAACCTGTCCAATGCGCTGGTTGCGGGCAAGTCGGCCGAGCAGCTGGTGAACACGCCGCGCGAAAAAATGGCGGCCGACCTCAAGGCAGAAATCGTCGCCAATGCCCGCGTCACCGCCATCGACACCGCCGGCAAAAAGGTGCGCTGGAGCGATGGCGAAACCGCCTATTCGAAGCTGGTTCTCGCCCTGGGGGCCGACCCGATTCCGCACGGCCTGAGCGGGCCGGGTGCGGACAAGGTGTTTGCGGTAAACGATTTGCAGGACTACGCGGCGTTCCGATCCGCGCTCAAGCCGGGCGGCAAGGTGGCCATCCTCGGCGGCGGCCTCATCGGCTCGGAATTCGCCAACGACCTCACCGCTTCCGGCTGCAACGTGGAAGTGGTGCACCTCGGCCCCTGGCCGCTGGAGCGTTTGATCCCGGAACAGGTGGGACGCGCGCTCGCCGATGCGCTGGCGGAGAAAGGCGTCACCTGGCATTTCGGGCGCACGGCCAAAACCGCTGAAACCTCCGGCGGCGGCGTCGTCCTCAGCCTCGACGACGGCAGCAAGGTGGCAGCCGACATCGTGCTTTCGGCCATCGGCCTGCGTTCAAGAACACAATTGGCCGCCAGCGCCGGCCTCCAGGTCAACCGCGGCATCGTCGTGGACAGGACCCTGCAAACCTCGGCGCCGGACGTGTATGCGCTCGGCGACTGCGCCGAAGTCGACGGCCAGGTGCTGCCCTACGTGCTGCCGCTGATGCAGCAGGCGCGCGCGCTCGCTGCCTCGCTCGCCGGCGAGAAGAGCGAGGTGCGCTATCCGGTCATGCCGGTGGTGGTGAAAACCCCCGCCCTGCCGCTGGCCGTGCTCCCCCCGGCGGCCGGCTCCGATGGCTGCTGGCAGGTGGACTGCAATGAAGACGGCATCTGCGCGCTGCACCTCGATGGCGCAAATGTCTTGCGCGGCTTCGCTCTCGCCGGCAAGCTGGCGGCGCAGCGCAGCCAGTATGCAGCCAAGGCCGGCCTGTGTGTCAGTTCAGCGCGAACACCAGCACGATTGGCATGACGGCCAGTGACGAAAGGTTGCCAAGCAGCACGATGGACGCCACCCGTTCCGGCTCCTGCCTGTATTGCTCGGCCATCAGGTAATTCAGCACCGCCGGCGGCAGCGCGCCGAACACCAGCAGGATGGACTGCTGCAGCGGGTCGAGATCGAGAAAAGGCGCGAGCGTCAGCACCATGGCGATACCGGTCAGTGGCGCGACGACGCCGCTCCAGGCGCCGATGTGCCAGTCCTTGAACGACACCTGGTTGAGGCGCACGCCCAGTGCGAACAGCAGCATGGGAATCGAGGCATCGCCCAGCATCTTGATCGCGGTGTAGAGCGCGTCCGGCAGCACGGTGCCGGACAGGCTCACCGCCACGCCCAGCACGGTCGCCGCCATCACCGGGGTTTTCAATAACTGCAGCAGGTTCATGCGGTGCGCCAGCAGGTACGGGCCCATGGAGAAATGCAGCACCATCTCCACCAGGAACAGGATGATGGCCGCCCCCAGCGCCGCGTCGCCGAAGGCCAGCACGATGAGCGGGATGCCCATGTTGCCGGAGTTGTTGAACATCATCGGCGGCACGAAGGTCTTCACGTCGACCTTCAGCAGACGCGCCACCGGCCAGGCCAAAAGGCCCGAGCCGAGGATCACCAGCGCACCGCCCAGCGCAAGCTGCCAGTAGTGGGTGAAGTCGAAATCCTTCGAGGCGAGCGCCGCGAACACCAGCGCCGGCACCAGCACGTCCATGCTGATCTGGTTGGTGACGCCGATGTCAGGCCGCTTGATCCTTCCATAGAGATAGCCGATGCCGATGATGGCGAAGACCGGGAAGACGATGGAGAGGATGCGCAGGGCGAGCATGGGCGGATTCTACCCTGCGGGCCGGGCCGGTTTTTCGCCGCCTGAAATGGACACCTAACGGATTGTGTCTAGAATGGTCTAAGTCAATCACAAACTTGGAAAGTATGCCGAGCACGCTGCTGATCGTGGACGACGAGCCTTCCAACCTGGCCGTGCTGACCAAAGTGCTGCAGCCGCATTACCGCGTGCGTGCGGCCAATTCCGGCGCGCGCGCATTGCAGGCGGCACAGTCTTCACCCATGCCCGACCTCATCCTGCTCGATGTCATGATGCCGGGCATGGACGGCTACGCCGTATTGAGCCGCCTGCGCGAACAGCCGCAGACCCGCAACATTCCCGTCATATTCGTCACTGCGCTTGATGACGAAACCAACGAGGAGCACGGCCTGCGCCTGGGTGCGGTCGACTACATCGCCAAACCCATCAAGCCCGCCATCGTGCAGGCGCGGGTCGCCGCCCATCTGGAACTGAAACAGGCGCGCGACCGTCTTTCCAACGAAAACGCCTGGCTGGAGGCGGAAATCGCCCGGCGCCTGTCGGACAACCTCGTCATCCAGGATGCCAGCATCCACGCTCTCGCCTATCTGGCCGAAACCCGCGACCCGGAAACCGGCAACCACATCCATCGCACCCAGCAGTACGTGCATACGCTGGCCTGGGAGCTTTCCGACCACGCGCGCTTCAATCGCTACCTCGACCCGCATGCGATCTGGCTGCTCACCAAGTCCGCGCCCCTGCACGACATCGGCAAGGTCGGCATCCCCGACCACATCCTGCTCAAGCCGGGACGCCTCACCGACGAAGAAATGGCCATCATGAGAACCCATGCCCAGCTCGGCGCCGAAGCCATCGAAAAAGCCGAGCGTGCGGTCGCACGCCCCCTGGAGTTTCTCGGTACCGCCAAGGAAATCGCCCATTGGCACCACGAGAAGTGGGACGGCAGCGGCTATCCGGACGGCCTCAAGGGCGATGCCATTCCGATTCCCGCCCGCCTGATGGCGCTGGCCGACGTGTTCGACGCGCTCATCAACAAGCGCGTGTACAAGCCGGCAATGCCGCCGGACGAAGCGCGCGCCATCATCCTGGACGGCGCCGGCACGCATTTCGACCCCGACGTGGCCGCGGCATTCGACGCCTCATACGAGGATTTCGTGGCCATCGCCCAGCGCTACCGCGATGACGAGGAGACAGCCCCGTCCCGCGAGAGCAGGGCGCGAAACTAGCACCATGCCGAGGCTGCAAGGGACCGCCCTGGCATCCAGGGTACCGCGCGACAGGCTGCGCACCATCGTTCTGGCGGTGCTGCTCTATGCAGTCATCGCGGCGCTCTGGATACTGTTCTCCGACCGCGCCGTGGAAAGCCTGCTGCGCGACCCCGACAGCCTTGCCATCGCCAACACCCTGAAGGGTCTGTTCTTCGTCTCCGTCACCTCGCTGCTGCTGCTCTATCTGCTCGTGCGCTTTGCGGCAGAACAGGCAGCGCCCGCCAGGCACGCGAAAGAAAACAAGCCCCGGCAGGGCTGGCTGGCCCGCGGCGCACTCTACCTCGGCCTCGCCCTGCTTGGCGGAATATTCCTCCTGGCCGGCGCACTCGGCATCAAGCATGGCCGCGACAGCTACCGCGAGGCAGCGGGCAGGCAATTGCAATCGATCGCGCAACTAAAGGTCGGGCAACTGGAGGACTGGCTGGACGAGCGCTACGGCGATGCCAGGCTGGCCGGGGCATCGCCCACCTTCAACAAGCTGGCCGAACAGTGGCGACATGGCGGAAACCCGGCCATAGGCGGGCAATTGGCAGCCAGGCTCGAAGCCTTTCGCGCAACTTACCGGTACAGCGATGTCCTCATATGCGACACAAAGGGCGACATCCTGCTGCGAGCCGATTCCGGTTCCGGCCATGCCCTGACGGATGCGCTGCGCGAGACCCTCCTGCGCAGCCTGGCCGGCAACGAGGTGCTGACCACCGGCTTTTCAATCATGGAAACCCCCGGTCCCGCGCACATGCACCTGGACTTCGTCGCCCCCCTGCTGATGGCCGGCGAACAGAGGCGGCCCGAGGCGGCCATCGTCCTCAGGGCGAATGTCGAGGCATCCATCCATTCGCGACTGCAAAACTGGCCGGTGCCGAGCAAGAGCGCGGAAATCATTCTGTTCCAGCGGGAAGGCGAGCACGTGCGCCACCTCAACAGGCTGCGGCACAAGACGGGAATGATGTACGAAGAGCAGTTCCCGCTGACACAACGGCAGCGGCTGACAGCGCAGGCACTTGCCCCCGGCTACAAGCCGGGCGCACTGATCGAAGGCATCGATTACCGCAACGTGCCCGTCATGGGTGCGGCCCAGCCCGTTACCGGGACATCGTGGTGGCTTCTCGCCAAGATCGACCGCGATGAAATATTCGGCGCTGCGCATCGGGACGCACTATGGATCGCCTTCACCGGCCTGCTGGCCTGGCTGGTAAGCGCCACGCTCGCGATCATGCTGCTGCAGCGCCGCGAACTGCAGCACTCGCGCCGTCGGCAGCACGAACAGGCCGAGCAACTGAACGCCCTGAAGCTGCTGTCGGAAATTGCCTACGGTTCGGCCGATGTCATTTTCGCCAAGGACCGGCAGGGCCGTTTCACCCTATACAACCGCGCTGCCTGCGCCTATGTCGGCAAAACCGAGGACGAGATCATCGGCCAGGACGATACGGCCGTCTACCCCCCCGAGCAGGCGGCCAGGGTGCGTGCCCACGATCTGCGGGTCATGGAGGAAAACCGCGTCATGTCCATGGAGGACACATTCGACACGCTTGCTGGAACACGAACCTTTCTCGCCATCAAGGGCCCACTGCATGACGAGGATGGCAAGGTGGTCGGCATGTACGGCATTGCGCGCGACATCACCGAACGCAAGACGAATGAAGAAATTCTTCGTCGCAGCAACGAGGAGCTGCAGCGTTTCAACCGCGCCATGATCGGCCGCGAACTGGAAATGATCAGGCTGAAGCGTGAAGTCAACGAACTGGCCACTGCCCTCGGGCAGCAGCCGCGCTATGAGCTTTCCGCCATGGACGACACGGACGCCGCGCCGGACAAACAACAGGACAGACAGCCATGACCCTGGCCGATCTGTTTTTTTCCCTGCTGCTCAACGCCGCCCTGCTGGTCGGCCTCACCCAGATCGTCGATTTTTTCCTGGCACGCCGGGGACTGAACTGGCTGACCCGGCCTAACTGGACGCTGGGCCTGATCGTCGGGCTGCTCGCACTGCTGTTGATGAAGGCCAGCGCCACCCTGCTGCCGGGCGTGATTTTCGACACCCGTTCCGTGCTGCTATCCGTCAGCGGCCTGTTTTTGGGGCCGCTCCCCACCGTCATCGCCATGGTCATGGCGGCGGCTTACCGCTGGTCCCTGGGCGGCCCGGCAGTGGTCACCGGCGTCTCGGTCATCCTGGCTTCCGGCCTGATCGGCATGCTCTGGCGTCTGTGGCTAAAACGCCCGCTCGTCCACATCGGCTGGCGCCAGCTGTATCTCATGGGTCTGGCGGTGCATATTGCCATGCTGGGCCTGATGCTGCTGATGCCCTGGGAAATGGCGCACAAGGTGCTGGCCAGCATCAGCCTGCCGGTGATGCTGATCTACCCCTTCATCACCGTGGTGCTGGGCCTGCTGCTTGCCGAGCGCATGCAACGCCAGCTCGACCTCAACGAGCTACGCAAGCGCGAAGAGCGCTATCTGGGCCTGTTCGAGAACAACCACACCGTCATGTTCCTGCTCGACCCGAATAATGGCGCCATCGTCGAAGCCAACCCTGCAGCGGAACATTTCTACGGCTGGCCGCGCGAGACGCTCAAAACCATGAACATCCGCGAACTGGTCAATCTGGAACCGGATGTTTTCGATACCGAACTGGCGCGTGCGCGCAAGGAAAAGAGCTATCGCCTCGAGCTCAGCCACCGCCGCATAGACGGCAAGCTGCGCGACGTCGAAGTCTTCAGCAGCCACGTCAACCTGGGCGACCGTCCCTTTTTATACGTCATCGTGCATGACGTCACCGAGAACAAGGCGGCGCTGCGCTCGCTGGAGCGGCAACGCCAGGAAGAGCACGAGCAGGCCTTGCATCAGCAGGAAGAAGCGCGGCTGGCGGCGCTGAACCTGATGGAAGACGCCATCGCCGCGCGCAAACATACGGAGGAAGCCAATGCCGCGTTGCGCGAGAGCGAGAGCCGCTTCCGCCGGATATTCGACAGCGTGAGCGACGCCATTTTCATCCAGGATGCCGAAACCGGCCGCGTGCTCGACGTCAACCAGCGCATGTGCGAAATGTACGGCTACACGCGCGAGGAAGCGCTCGGGCTGGATCTGTCCGAATTCGACACCGGCCAGCCGCCGTCAGCCACGGCCGATGCCAGGACCCTGTTCGCGCGCGCGCGCGAGGAAGGGCCGCAAACTTTCGAATGGATTTCGCGCACGAAAAACGGCCAGCGTTTCTGGAGCGAAGTCAGCCTCAAGCATGCGATGATCGACGGCAGGCCCCGCATGCTCGCGGTGGTGCGTGACATTTCCGAACGCAAGGCCAGCGAGGAGCAATTGCGCAAGCTCTCGCTCGCCATCGAGCAAAGCCCGGAAAGCATCGTCATCACCAATCTGGATGCAGAAATCGAATACGTCAACGAAGCCTTCCTGCAGGCCACCGGATACA
>DISR01000083.1 GCA_002421825.1 Thiobacillus sp. UBA6205
GCCCCGCCGGAGAAGCTGAAGAACGACAGGAAGAACGAGGACGCGGCGAAGGCGATGGACAGGCCGAAGACGATCTGGATCAGCTTGCGAAAGCCGCCCGACGTGTCGCCGAAGGCCAGCGCCAGGCCCGTCGAAATGATGATGATGACCGCGATGATTCGCGCCACCGGCCCCTGGATGGAGTCGAGGATGGATTGCAGCGGCCCTTCCCAAGGCATCGAGGAGCCGGCCGCCTTTGCAGTGCCGGCCATCGTCAGCATCGCGGCGGCCAGCAGCAGGCCATGATGGGTGGGCTCGGCCAGACGGCGCAGGCGAGCGAGGATCGAAGCCGGATTTACGGAAATACGGAAAGCATGGGCGTGCGTCATGGCAGTTCTCCAGAGTGGTTGGGTGAAAGGGAGGGAACGATGGAAGAAGGCGGCAGCAGCTCTGGAAACGGCGTTTCCAGAACGTCCGACAAGCGATAGCCCGCGCCGTCGAAGCCAGCGACACGGGCGATGGCTTCGATGCGGCGCTTGCGGCCACGGCCGACGATGAACACGACGACGTTCACTGCCTCGGCGATCAGTGCGCGCGGCGGATTCACCGCGACTTCGAGAACCAACTGCTCCAGGCGCAGCAGCGCGCCCAGCGCGGAGCCGGCGTGGATGGTGGCGATGCCGCCGGGATGGCCGGTGCCCCACACCTTGATGAGATCCAACGCTTCGCCGCCGCGAACCTCGCCGACCACCACACGGTCGGGGCGCAGCCGCATCGTCGCGCGCACCAGTTCGGTCATGGATACGACGCCCGCGCGCGTGCGCAGCGGCACATGGTCGCGTGCAGCGCATTGCAATTCGATGGTGTCTTCAAGCACCAGCACGCGGTCGCCGGTGACGGCGATCTCGGCGAGCAAGGCATTGGCAAGCGTCGTTTTGCCGGTGCTGGTACCGCCGGCGATCAGGATGTTCTGCCGCTCGCGCACCGCACGGCGCAGGAACTCGGCCTGTGGAGCGGACAGGATGCCGTCGGCCACGTAGCGATCCAGGCCGATGATGTTCACGGCCCGCTTGCGCAGCGCGAAGGCCGGCCCCGGCGCGGCCGGCGGCAGGATGCCCTCGAAGCGCTCGCCCGTCTCCGGCAGTTCGGCGGTCAGCAGCGGCTGTCCGCGATGCACTTCCGCGCCGACGTGCGCTGCGACCAGCCGGATGATCCGTTCGCCATCTTCCTCGGACAGCTCCACGCCCAGCGGTGCGCGGCCGGAGGACAGGCGATCTACCCACAGTGACCGATCGGGGTTGAGCATGATTTCCACCACGTCCGGGTCTTCCAGCGCGGCGGCAATCACTGGCCCCATGGCTGTGCGCAGCATGCGGATGCGCCGGTCCAGCGATGTGGCGGTGAAGGATTCGGGTTGCGCGCTCATGGGGCACGCTCCTGGGCTTCGGCCAACGCCGCTGCTTCGTCCAGCCGCGCAGAGTCGGGTTGAAGTTCCTCCACCACATCACGCACCAGACTGCGCCCTCGCAAGAGGTGACGGCCGAGTTGTTCGACGAACTGCTCGAAGCGCGCCTTGCCCTGGGCGCGCGCTGCGTCCTGATGCGCTTCGGGCACGGGCGTGCTCACCGTGAGGAAGTAGCGGATGAACAGTGCCAGCGTCTCGATCTGGATGTTCTGGTCGCGCTCCATGCGCTCGGCGTGGCGCGACAGGCGATCCAGGCGCTTGGCAATCGCCGCCTCGCGCTGGTCGGCGGCATCGGGCGACAGCCACGATGCCAAGGCGGCAGCGACGATGCTGGACTTGGATACGCCTTTCTTGGCGGCCAGTTCGTCGAGCCGCTTGCCATGCTCCGGCTGGATGAACACGTTGAGGCGGTGTTGGGTCATAGGTCGATTCCGTCATCAGGGTCGAGGGATGCCAGCCGGGCCGTGCGTTGCAGGGCAGGGTCGAGCTGGCGAGGAAGGGGAAGCGGCAGGTCGTCGTCATCGAGCAACCCAAGGTCGGCCGCAGGCGCGGCCAGCTCGGGGTCGTAGGCGGCGATTTCGGAGAGTTCGGGCTGGCGACGCGGGCCGCCGTCATCGGCGCTGCCAAGGTCGCCAACGGTCTCCGCGACGAGAGGTGCCGGCACCGCAGGAATTGCCAGCCCGCTCCAGTCATCGGCGCGGGCCGGCGGCGCGTCGGCGTACTGCCCGTCCGCCAGCGTGGGCGGCGGCAGCACGCGGCGCTTGAAATTGGCGTCCGCGTAGTAGCGCAGCTTCTTCGCCTTGATGGGCGCCACGCTGGACACCATTACCACGGCCTCATCAGGCGGAAGCTGCATGACTTCGCCCGGCGTCAGCAGCGGACGCGCGGTTTCCTGGCGCGACACCATGAGGTGGCCCAGCCACGGCGCGAGCCGATGGCCCGCGTAGTTGCGCTGGGCGCGCAGTTCGGTGGCCGTGCCCAGCGTCTCGGAGATCCGTTTGGCGGTGCGCTCGTCGTTCGTCGCAAACGTCACGCGCACATGGCAGTTGTCCAGAATCGAATGGTTCTGGCCGTAGGCTTTGTCGATCTGGTTGAGCGACTGCGCAATGAGGAAGCTGCGGATGCCGTAGCCCGCCATGAAGGCCAAGGCCGTCTCGAAGAAGTCCAGGCGCCCCAGCGCCGGGAACTCATCGAGCATCAGCAGCAGCTTGTGGCGGCGCGCGATGCCATCGGAACCATCTAGCGATTCGGTGAGGCGCCGCCCGATCTGGTTGAGGATCAGGCGAATGAGCGGCTTCGTCCGCGATATGTCCGAAGGCGGCACAACCAGATACAGCGATACCGGATGCTCGGCCGCGATCAGGTCGGCGATGCGCCAGTCGCAGCGCGACGTGACTTCGGCCACCGTGGGATCACGGTAGAGGCCGAGGAACGACATGGCGGTGGTCAACACGCCGGAACGCTCGTTGTCCGATTTGTTGAGCACTTCGCGCGCCGCCGAGGCCACGACC
>DISR01000028.1 GCA_002421825.1 Thiobacillus sp. UBA6205
GGGAAGGGGGAAGGGGGAAGGGGGATGGGGGATGCCCGCCCGGCGCTAACGCGCCACCCTCCCTGCCGGGAGGGTTGGGGGTTACCCTTCCCCCTTGAGCGCCACAGGCGCGGTCCCTTCCCCCTTCAAGCTCTCACGCAATCCACGTGATACTTCACCCCTGTGGGCGTCTGTTCCTTGACCAGGCCGTGGATGTCGGTTTCGAAGCCGGGAAACTTCTCGTTGAACTCGCGCGCGAACTGCAGATAGCGCACGATGGTCTTGTTGAAGCGTTCGCCCGGAATCAGGAGCGGGATGCCGGGCGGGTAAGGCGTCAAGAGCACGCTGGTCACGCGACCTTCGAGCTGATCGATTTCGACGCGGTCGATCTCGCGGTGCGCCATTTTGGCAAAGGCGTCCGATGGCTTCATCGCCGGCTCCATTTCGGACAGGTACATTTCCGTGGTCAGGCGCGCGATGTCATGGGCCTTGTAAATGCCGTGGATCTGGTCGCACAGATCCTTGAGTCCGATGCGCTCGTAGCGCGGGAACTTGGCGACGAATTCCGGCAGCACGCGCCACAGCGGCTGGTTCTTGTCGTAGTCGTCCTTGAACTGCTGCAGCTCGGTGACCATGGTGTTCCAGCGGCCCTTGGTGATGCCGATGGTGAACATGATGAAGAACGAGTACAGGCCGGTCTTCTCGACGATGATGCCGTGCTCGGCGAGGTACTTGGTGACGATGGATGCCGGCATGCCCCAATCGGCGAAATCGCCGTCCACGTCCAGCCCCGGGGTGATGACGGTGGCCTTGATGGGATCGAGCATGTTGAAGCCATCGGCGATGTTGCCGAAACCGTGCCAGCGCTCGCTGTCGCGAATTACCCAGTCGCCGGCCTCGCCGATGCCCTCTTCCGCGAGCTTGTCCGGCCCCCACACCTTGAACCACCAGGACTCGCCCAGTTCCTCGCCCACCTTGCGCATGGCGCGGCGAAAATCCAGCGCCTCGGCGATGGACTCTTCCACCAGCGCGGTGCCGCCGGGCGGCTCCATCATCGCTGCCGCCACGTCGCACGAGGCAATGATGGCGTACTGCGGGCTGGTGGAGGTATGCATCAAATAGGCTTCGTTGAAAATGTCGCGGTCGAGCTTGCGCGTCTCCGAGTCCTGGATCAGGATCTGCGAGGCCTGTGACAGCCCCGCCAGCAGCTTGTGCGTGGATTGCGTCGAGAACACCATGGAGTCCTTGCAGCGCGTGCGGTCGCGGCCGATCGCGTGCATGCCGCGGTAGTAATTGTGGAAGGTGGCGTGCGGCAGCCACGCTTCATCGAAATGCAGGGTGTCGATCTTGCCGTCGAGCATTTCCTTGATGGCATCGACGTTGTAGAGCACGCCGTCGTAGGTGCTCTGGGTGATGGTGAGAATGCGCGGCTTGCCCTTGCTCTTGCTGGCAAACGGATGCGCAGCGATTTTCTTTTGGATGTTTTCCCAGCGGAACTCGTCTTTCGAGATCGGCCCGATGATGCCGTAATGATTGCGCGTCGGCGTGAGGAACACCGGAATCGCGCCGGTCATGGTAATGGCATGCAGGATGGACTTGTGGCAATTGCGGTCCACCACCACGATGTCGCCGGGCGCCACCGTGGAATGCCACACCATCTTGTTCGAGGTCGACGTGCCGTTGGTGACGAAGAACAGGTGGTCGCAATTGAAAATGCGCGCCGCGTTGAGTTCGGACGCCGCCACCGGACCGGTATGGTCGAGCAACTGGCCGAGTTCCTCGACCGCGTTGCAGACGTCGGCGCGCAGCATGTTCTCGCCGAAGAACTGGTGGAACATCTGCCCCACCGGGGATTTCAGAAACGCCACCCCGCCCGAGTGGCCCGGGCAGTGCCAGGAATAGGAACTGTCGGCGGCATAGTGAGTGAGGGCACGAAAAAAAGGCGGCGGCAGCGAATCCAGATAGGCACGCGCCTCGCGCACCACGTAGCGGGCGATGAACTCGGGCGTGTCCTCGTACATGTGGATGAAGCCATGCAGTTCGCGCAGCACATCGTTGGGGATGTGACGCGAAGTGCGGGTTTCGCCGTACAGGAAAATCGGGATGTCGGCATTGCGAAAGCGGATTTCCTCGACGAAGGCGCGCAGTCCGGACACTGCCTCGTCGGCGAGGTCGGGGCTCGAGAACTGCTCGTCGTCGATCGACAGGATGAAGGCCGAGGCGCGGCTTTGCTGCTGCGCGAACGAGGCCACGTCGCCGAAGCTGGTGACGCCCAGCACTTCCAGCCCTTCGCCTTCGATGGCGGTGGCGAGCGCGCGGATACCCAGGCCGCTGGCGTTCTCGGAACGGAAGTCTTCGTCGATGACGACGACGGGGAAACGGAATCTCATAGTTAATCCGGAAGGCGTTAGGCGTTAGGCGTTAGGCGTTAGGCGCAAGCATGCCGAAACTCCGCCGGTCGCGGACGACACCCAGGCCGGGCAATTTACCACTGGCTGTTTTCTTCGCCTCACGCCTTGCTCCTCACTAGATCTTGGGCAGGGTCACGCCGGTCTGGCCCTGGTATTTGCCGCCGCGGTCCTTGTAAGAGGTTTCGCAGACCTCGTCCGATTCCAGGAACAGCATCTGCGCCACGCCTTCGTTGGCATAGATGCGCGCCGGCAGCGGCGTGGTATTGGAGAATTCCAGGGTCACGTGCCCTTCCCACTCGGGTTCCAGCGGGGTGACGTTGACGATGATGCCGCAGCGCGCATAGGTCGACTTGCCGAGGCAAATGGTCAGCACGTTGCGCGGGATGCGGAAGTATTCGACCGTGCGCGCCAGCGCGAAGGAATTGGGCGGAATGATGCAGGAATCGCCCTTCACTTCGACGAAGGAATTCGGATCGAAGGACTTGGGGTCGACGATGGTGGTGTTGATGTCGGTGAACAGCTTGAATTCGTTCGAGCAGCGCACATCGTAGCCGTAGGACGAAGTCCCGTAGGACACGATGCGGCGGCCGGCGGCTTCCTTCACCTGGCCGGGCTCGAAGGGCTCGATCATGCCGTGGCTTTCGGCCATGCGGCGGATCCACTTGTCTGACTTGATGCTCATCCTGCTCTCTGGGTTGGGGCTGAAAAAAGGCAATTATCCACGAACTGCCGCAAGATTCATCAAAAAAAGGGGCCTTGCGGCCCCTTTTTGCCAGCCTCGCCGAATCCTCAGGTGTTCTGGATCACGATGTTGGGGAACTTGCTGGTGTGGTCCACCGCCGACTCGCCGATCTTGACCGCAACGCGGCGCGCAATCTGGCGATAGATGTCGGCAATGCGCGACTCGGGCGCCGCCGCCACGGTGGGCTTGCCGGCATCGGTTTCCTCGCGGATCTGGATGTCCAGCGGCAGCGCGCCGAGGAATTCGACGTTGTAGTCCTTGCACATGCGCTCGCCGCCCCCTTCGCCGAAGATGCGTTCTTCGTGGCCGCACTTGGAGCAGATATGCAGCGACATGTTCTCGACCACGCCCATGATGGGGATGCCGACCTTCTCGAACATCTTGAGGCCCTTGCGCGCGTCGATCAGCGCGATGTCCTGCGGCGTGGTGACGATCAC
The DNA here is from genome assembly GCA_002421825.1 of Thiobacillus sp. UBA6205. GTDB lineage: Bacteria > Pseudomonadota > Gammaproteobacteria > Burkholderiales > Thiobacillaceae > UBA6918. Next base: position 3,570 of record DISR01000028.1, read on the forward strand.
GGCGCCGGTCACGGGCACGCGCTGGGCCAGCGTGAGCTGTACGTCGCCGGTGCCGGGGGGCATGTCGACCACGAGGTAATCGACGTCCTTCCAGTTGGTGTCGTTCAGCAGCTGTTCCAGCGCCTGCGTCACCATGGGGCCGCGCCACACCATGGGAGTGTCGGGGTCGATCATGAAGCCGATGGACATGGCCTGAATGCCATGGCCCAGCATGGGTTCCAGGGTCTTGCCGTCGGCGGACTCCGGGCGGCCGGTGATGCCCAGCATCATGGGCTGCGAAGGCCCGTAGATGTCGGCGTCGAGCATGGCCACGGTGGCGCCTTCGGCAGCCAGGGCCAGGGCCAGGTTCACGGCGGTAGTGGACTTGCCCACGCCGCCCTTGCCGGAAGCGACGGCGATGATGTTCTTGATGCCGGGTACGAGTTTCACGCCCTTCTGCACGCTGTGTGACACAACCTTGAAGCCCACGTTGACCGTGGCGCTGGCGGCGCCGACGCTCTTCAGCTTGTCCTCGACCATGGCGCGGATAGAGGCGATCTGGCTCTGGGCCGGATAGCCCAGCACGATGTCGACCGACACCTTGCCCTCGTCCACCTTGATGCCCTTCACGGATTTGGTGGAGACGAAATCCTTTTTCGTATTCGGATCAATCAGTTCCTTGAGGGCGGATTGGACCTGTTGCTCGGTAATTGTCATTCAGTTTGCTCCAGAGTAAAAAATACCCGATTAATTTGCTCAAGTATATCGTCTTCGCCTTGCCTAGGCAATATTAGGAAACATTTATAAGTTTCAAGGGCGCCAGAAAAAAAGCGACCCTGTGGCCGCCCCGGTCGGTCATCGTCTTGCTGAAATCAGCGCGTGTTGTGCGCCACCAGCACGGCCTCGGGCAATTGCAAACGGATCGCGCCGACGATTTCCAGCATGATTCCGGCGCGGTAGCGGTGCGAAACCCACAGCAGGTTAAGTTTCAGGTCCATGTTTGCGAACACGACTTCCTTGTGCTGCTTCAGCACGCCACTGATCCAGTTCTGCGCGTTACCTATATAAACGGCCTGCTGCGTTTTCAGGTGCGGGATCAGCACCATGAAATCACAGAGCAGCTGCCCGGATTCATCCCTGGTCGGCGCGAGCTTCCACAAAGGCTCGCCGGGCTGCACACGCAGCCCGGCACGGGGCAGCCCCTCAGACTGCGGGCTCCTTGGCAGCTTGGGCTGGTTCATGCTCGATGGCCCGCTGTATGTGACGCTCGGGCCTGCGGCGCAGGAAGCGCACATCCCGATGCAGAAAGTGTTCGAGCTCTTCCAGCGCCGAGCGGTAAACGTCGCGCTTGAATTCGACCACCGACTCGAGTTCGATCCAGTATTCGCTCCAGCGCCAGGCATCGAACTCGGGATGGCCGCTCGCGCGCAGGCTGACATCGCAGTCGCGCCCGGTCAGTCGCAGCAGGAACCAGATCTGCTTCTGGCCGCGGTAGATGCCCCGGTTGTCGCGACGTGTCCACTGGCTGGGCACGTCGTAGCGCAGCCAGTTGCGGGTACGGCCCAAAATGCGCACATGCTCGGGATGCAGACCGACTTCCTCGTTCAACTCGCGATACATGGCCTGCTCGGGCGATTCCCCGGGCTGGATGCCACCTTGGGGAAACTGCCAGGCATGCTGGTTGATGCGCTTGGCCCAGAACACCTGGTTTCTGGTGTTGCACAAAATAATGCCGACGTTGGGGCGGTAGCCGTCACGGTCGATCATCGCCGCCACCTTTCCAATCAATTAGTCTCTGACTGCATTGTTCCACACCACCGGAAAATTGCAACCGCACGGCCGCTCGAACCCCGCTGGCAAGCCTTGATTCTCAAGGTTTTTATCAACGCTCAGCGCTTTTTATCCAGCAATGGCGCCACTTCGTTGGCCCAGCGCAGTTCGCGCTGGAAGGTCGCGAAATCCAGGCCCCATTTTTTGGAAAGCTTGTCGATTTCCGCCCGTTCGAGCTTTGCCGGCCCCTCGTCGTCACCAATGCAAAAAGCGATCACGTTGCTTTTGCCCATCACCGGCAGCCAGGCGACCTGCCCGTCGAAGGCCGCGACCAGCCGGGAAAACCAGGTGACGAACTCGGGATCGCGCCCCCACAGGTTGACCACCAGCACGCCGCCCGGCTTCAGCGCGCGGCGGCAAGCCTGGTAGAACCCGAGCGAAGCCAGCGCTTCCACCTGATTGCCGGCATCGAAGCCGTCCAGCAGGATGACGTCGGCGCTGGCCGGATGCGCCGGCACGTAGGCGGCGCCGTCCTCGACGAGCACCAGCAGATGCTCGTCGTCCTCGGGCAGGAAGAAATGGCTGCGCGCGGCGGACACCACCTGGGGCGAAATCTCCACTGCCGTGATGTGCGTCTGCGGCCGGTATTTGCGGATGAACTTGGCGAGCGAGCCGCCGCCCAGGCCGATCATCAGCACCTCGGAAGGCCCCGCCCGGAACAGCAGAAAGGCCATCATGGCGCGGGTGTAGGCAAGCTCCAGATCCCAGTGCCGGGAAATGCGCATGGCGCTCTGGATCGCCTGGGTGCCCAATTGCAGCTGCCGAATGCCGCGCGACTCGGTGACTTCCACGGTCGTGTCGGGGCTGACGGATTTGGCGAGGCGTTTGGAGAACAGGCGCATTTGCGTGAAGGGGGAAGGGAGAAGGGGGAAGGGTCGGGTAAAATCGCGTTTTCACAATTTTAACCGACCGTCACCATGCGTCTTTCGCAGTTTTTCCTCTCCACCAGCAAGGAAGCGCCCGCCGAGGCCGAGCTGGTTTCCCACAAACTCATGCTGCGCGCCGGCATGATCCGCCGCCTGGGCTCCGGCCTTTACACGTGGATGCCGCTGGGCCTCAAAGTGCTGAGGAAAGTCGAAGCCATCGTGCGCGAGGAAATGAACCAGGCCGGCGCGGTCGAGCTCTTCATGCCCGCGGTGCAGCCGGCCGAACTGTGGCAGGAGTCGGGGCGCTGGGCGGTGTTCGGTCCGCAGATGCTAAAAATCAAGGATCGCCACGAGCGCGATTTCTGCTTCGGCCCCACGCACGAGGAAGTGATCACCGACATCGCGCGCCGCGAAATCCGCAGCTACCGCCAGTTGCCGGTGAATTTCTACCAGATACAGACCAAGTTCCGCGACGAGATCCGCCCCCGCTTCGGCGTGATGCGCGCGCGCGAATTCCTGATGAAGGACGCCTATTCCTTCCACAGCAGTTTCGATGACCTGCAGCGCGAGTACCGCGTCATGTACGAGGCCTATACGCGCATCTTCACCCGCCTGGGCCTGAAATTCCGCGCGGTGGCCGCCGACACCGGCGCCATCGGCGGCTCGGGCTCGCACGAATTCCACGTGCTGGCCGATTCCGGCGAAGACGCGCTCGCCTACTGTCCGAACTCCGACTACGCCGCCAACGTCGAGCTGGCCGAGGCCCTGCCCCCTGCGGCTGCCCGCCCTGCCCCGGCTTCAAACATGGACAAGGCCTACACCCCCGGCCAGCACAGCATCGAAGAGGTCTCCGCCTTTCTCAAGGTCGACCCCAGCCGCATGGTCAAGACCCTCATCGTCGAAGGCAACGACGGCCCCGTGGCCCTCTTGTTGCGTGGCGACCACCAGTTGAACGAAGTGAAGGCGGCCAAGCTCGAGCAGCTGCCGGACGAGGTGCGCTTCGCCGCTGACGCCGTGGTGCGTGAAATCACCGGCGCCGCCCCCGGCTCGGTCGGTCCCGTGGGCTTGAACATTCCGGTGCTGGCCGACCGCGCGCTGATGAACCTGTCCGATTTCGTGTGCGGCGCCAACGACACCGGTCATCACTACACCGGCGTCAATTTCGGCCGCGACCTGCCCGAACCGCTGTTCGTCGACCTCCGCAACGTGGTGGCCGGCGACCCCAGCCCGGACGGCAAGGGCAGCCTGGAACTGTGCCGCGGCATCGAGGTCGGACACGTGTTCCAGTTGCGCACCAAGTATTCCGAAGCGCTGTCCGCAACCTTCCTCGACGAGCAGGGCAAGAGCCAGGTCATGGAAATGGGCTGCTACGGCATCGGCGTCTCGCGCGTGGTGGCGGCAGCCATCGAGCAGAACCACGACGAACGCGGCATCATCTGGCCCGAGTCGATGGCGCCCTTCGCCGTGGTCATCACCCCCATCGGCTACCGCAAGAGCGAACTGGTCAAGCAGGCGGCCGATGCGCTGTACCGGGAACTGGGGGCGGCCGGGGTGGATGTGTTGCTGGACGATCGCGACGAACGCCCGGGGGTGATGTTCGCCGACGCCGAGCTGGTCGGCATCCCGCACCGCGTCACCCTCGGCGAGCGCGGCCTCAAGGACGGCATGGCGGAATACCTGCCCCGGCGCGAAAGTTCGGCCCGGAATGTGCCGTTAAGCGAAATATCGAAGCTTTTGCTGGGTACGCTGAAAACTGCATGAACCGACTGACGACCGCAAAACTCACTCTCGCCGCCCTGTTGCTGGGCGCGGCAGGGACGGCTTTTGCCGGCGGCCAGCAATACGAGCCGATGTCGGCCTCGGCCCGGGCCTGGCTGTCCAAGTCGCTGGCCGACGTGGCCGTGACCCAGGTTTCGGTGCTGCAGGCGCCCGAGGCCCGGGCCTGGCTGGGCGAAATGTCCACACGCCTGGCCAAGCGCATCCCCGATGCGGAAGAACGTCTGGAATTCCTGCAAACCCTGTATTACGAAGCCACCCGCGCCGGACTCGACCCGGAACTGATGCTGGGACTCATTCAGGTTGAAAGCGCTTTCAAGAAATATGCGGTGTCGCCGGTGGGCGCACGCGGCTACACCCAGGTCATGCCGTTCTGGATCAAAGTGATCGGCACGCCGGACCACAACCTGTTCCAGCTGCGCACCAACCTGAGATATGGCGCGCTCATCCTGCGCCACTACATCGACATCGAAAAAGGCGACCTCTTCCGCGCACTGGGCCGCTACAACGGCAGCCTGGGCCGCGCCGAGTACCCGACCCTGGTGGTCAACGCCTGGCAGAAAAACTGGCGCTACACCCCGCCCACCAAGACTGCGGGGCTTTAACGCTTACCCAGGCGCCGCCCTGAAATCGATCAGCGGATTTTGCCAAGGATGATCAGCGTCGGCGGGTCAAGCTGCGCCGGCACGTACAGCCCCGGTTCGGCTTCCCTGGACCGTACCACGCCGTCGAATGGCGCCCTGAGCACGCTGTCCTCAAGATCCTTCCGCGCGATGATGAGGCGGGCCTCGGCTTCTTTAGCGTTGGCGTTGGCGCGGGCGTGCTTCAGTTTGGCCGAATCAAGCTCGGTGGTGGAACTCACGCCACGGTCATACAACTCCTGTGCGCGCTGCAGTTCGCGCCCGGCATCCTCGGCTTCCTGCTCGAATCGCTGCAAAACCGCCTCGGCTTCCATAAGCCTTGCCTTGAGGCGAGTATCGTCCAGCGCCAGCAGCTTGTCGCCCTTCTTCACCTTTTGCCCCACCTGCACGTAGACTTCCTTGACCACGCCGGAGACGGGCGTGGTCAGCGGCACCCTGTCAGCGGCACGCCCCGCTGCAGCCAGCGCCATGGCCGCCAGGAACACCAATCCCTTGATCATGTTTTCAAATCTGATCATTGTTTCTCCGTAAGCTTGGTTTGTGTTGCGAACTCGGCCAGCGGCCGGCCCACTAGGGCCTCCAGCCGCGCCAGGGCAAGCGCCAGCCGGTATTCGATCTCGCTTGCCCGAATGGCTGCCTGCTGCGTTTCCGCCATGGTCATGCCCAGGTTGGTGCGCATTTCCAGTTCGTATTCGGCGCGCGCGCGGTCCAGCATCTTGTCGCGGTAATCGATTTGCACCTTAGCCGCCGGACGGGCGGAATTGCGCAGCCAGTCGATTTCCTGCAGCGTGTCCAGCAGGCTTTCGGCCAGCTCGCGCCGGTATTGCTCGGCCTGCGCTTCCAGGCGGGTACGTTCGGCGATTTGCCGGGCAAGGTGGCCGTCTATGCGCTCGCCCTGATAGATTGGCCAATTCAGGATGAGGCCGCCGCTGACGGTATCGCGAGTGGCGGTGTCGCGGCTGTAATCGCCCGCGACCACTTCCACGTCAAGCGTTGGAGCGCGGCCAGCGCGAATCGCGTCGCTGCGTGATGCAACGGCATCGAGCCGGGCTTGCAGGGCGCGCAGCTTGCGATTGGATTCCAGCGCCAGGGGCAGCGTGTCCTCGTAAGCCGGCAGCGGCAGGTCATTCTGCTTGAGCCGTGGAGGCTCCAGCGCGCTTGGCAGCTTGCCGGGCTGGTTGAGCGAATTGGCCAGCCTCTGGCGGGTGGCCCGCTGGGCGAGCAGGTTGCGGTTGCGCTTCTCGCGCGAATCCTGGAAATGCGCCTCGAGTTCGGCCAGTTGGCTGGCGCTCATCTCCCCAAGGTCATAGCGCTTCTTGGAGTCATCCCACCTGACGTAGTGAACCGCCATGAATTCATTTTCGGTGTCATGGCGGGCATCGGCCAGCAGCACGTCGAAAAAGCGCGCCATGATCTCGATCCGGCGCGCATCGCGCACGTCCATGAGCGCAAGCCTACGCGCATTTGCTTCCTGGCGCGCCGCATCGACCTGCCCGCTCTCGCGCCCGAAGTCGAGCAGAGTCTTGCGCAGCACCAGACGGCCGACGTTGTCATCGAGCCAGTCGTCGTTGCCCGTGGTCGGCCTGCCCTGGCGCAGGATGGCCTCGGCAGCGAGGGTCGCATCATTGCCGCTGCCGGCGATTTTCTCGTCCGCAAGCGCCAGATCCAGATCGGCCTGTGCGGCCTGCATCATCGGATGCGCCGCGTCAACGGCAGCAAGTGCTTCCTCAAGGGCAAGGGGGTTCTCCGCAGCCAGTGCAGACGTCGCCGCCAGCAGCAGGCTTGCCGAAAGCAGGCGCCTCATTTGCCGGCCTGGGCTTTCTTGTATCGCTCGTAGGGCATCTGCGTGTAGGCGCCCTCGATCACGTAGCGCCCCAGCAGGAGGAAATCGTCCTTGTCCTTGCTCGGCCCGGTATGGCGTGCAACGGGGTTGCCCTCCAGGTCGAAGAACATGATGACCGGAGTGGCGCGCACGCGCTGTTTCAAGGCAAAGGCCTTTTCCACGGTTTCATGGCCCTTGAAGTCGGTCATCGGCACGTCGCCCTGGGTATCCACCGGGAAAAGCAGGAAGTGCTTGCGATAGAAGTCCTGCACTTCGGACTGGTTGAGGATGGTGTTCTTCATGCGCGCGCAGAACGGACAATCGTCCATCTCGAAAAACAGCATGATGCCCTGCTTGCCCTGCTGCTTGGCGGCCGCAAGCTCTTCCTGGAAATCGCCCAGCTTGGGATCGAAGAAATGCTTGCCTGGATCGCGCACCTCCGCGACGGCAACGAGCGGCAAGCACAGCAGCAAACCGATCAGCCAACGTCTCATATTGCGTCCCTTTTAATTGCGTGTTGAGCCCCCCGCCCCGTGGATGAAACCCTCCACGCCGGCGCGAGTAATTGCGCCCACCTGGCGAGCCACCAGCTTGCCCTGGGGATTATAAAGGTAAGTGGTGGGCAGCCCTTCCACAGGCCCGACTTGCGCCGCCAGCCTGCGGTCCCCCAGGATGACGGGATAGCTCACCAGCATGCTCTCGGCAAAATCCCTGACCTGCCGGTCATTGCGGTAATCCATGGCCACGCCGAGCACCACCAGATTGTTTTTCTTGTTTTCGTGCAGCCCGACCAGGTCGGGAATTTCCTCGAGACAGGGCGGGCACCAGGTCGCCCAGAAATTCACCAACACCCACTTGCCCTTGTACTGGGACAGTTTGTGGACATTGCCGGCGGCGTCGGTCATGGAAAATTCCGCTGCGCGCAGGGGCATGGTCACAAACAACAGCAAGGCCAGCGCCAGCAGGTAAAATGGGGGTTTATTGAGCATGGTTTAAGCGTTATGGCCAGTTTTCGTACCGAAAGAGACTCCCTGGGCGAGTACCAAGTTCCGCAAGATGCCTGGTATGGCATCCAGACCGCCCGCGCGATCGACAATTTTCCCATTTCCGGACGCGGGCCAGACGCGGATTTCATTCGCGCCCACGTCCTCATCAAGCTCGCCGCCGCGCACGCCAACTGCCAGCCCGGCTGGCTGCCAGCGGATAAGCGCGACGCCATTGTCGCGGCCTGCGAGCGCATCCTGCAAGGGGAATATTTGGACCAGTTCGTGGTGGATCGCTTCCAGGCCGGCGCCGGCACCAGCCACAACATGAATACCAACGAGGTGCTGTCCAACCTGGCCAATGTCGCGCTGGGCGGGGAAAAAGGCAGCTACAAGCCGGTCAATCCCAATGACGACGTCAACATGGGGCAGTCGACCAACGACACCATCCCGACCGCCATCCGCCTCGCCTGCCTGGCCAAGCTGCCGCGCCTGGTGGATGCCGCCGAACGCATGGCTGTCGAGTTCGAGCGCCTGGCGGCGCGCGAGAAGGACACGGTAAAGTCCGGCCGCACCCATTTGCAGGACGCCGTGCCCACCACCCTCGGCATCGAGTTCGCCGCCTATGCCTGGACCCTGCGGCGCGCGGCGGGCAATCTTGCCTCCTGCCGCGGAAAACTCGCTGAAATCGGCCTGGGCGGCTCGGCCGCCGGCACCGCGCTCAACACTTCGCCCGGCTACCCGGAAAAGGTCGCGGCGGAACTGGCCAGGCTTACCGGCGAGCCGATCCAGTCCAGCCAGCTGGCCGCGCAAATGCAATCCATGCTCGACCTGCAGGACCTGTCGGCGCGCATCCGCGGCCTGGCGCTGGAACTCACGCGCATTGCCAACGACCTGCGCCTGTTGGCGTCCGGACCGCGCACGGGTCTCGGCGAAATCACCCTGCCTGCGGTGCAGCCGGGCTCCTCCATCATGCCGGGCAAGGTCAACCCGGTGATGTTCGAAATGCTGAACCAGGTCTGCTTCCAGGTGCTGGGCCAGGATCATGCCGTGGCGCTGATGACCCAGGCCGGGCAGTTGGAACTCAACGTGATGATGCCGGCCATGGGCTCGGCCCTGTTCGACGCCATGGACTGGCTGACCCACGCCATGAACGCGGCGACGGAAAAGAACCTCAAGGGCATCATCGTCAACCGCGAGCGCTGCGGCTTCTTCATCCACCAGAGCGTGGGCCTCGCCACGCTGCTCAATACGCAGATCGGCTACATGCAGGCGGCCGAAATCGCCAAGGAATCGGAAAAATCCGGCCGCCCGGTGAAGGACATCGTGGTGGAAAAAGGCCTGATGCAGGCCGAGGAATTCGACGCGCTGGTGCTTGCCGCCGCGCACGGCATCGGCTCGGGCGGCAGCGGGGGCTAGGCATCCTCCCCACCCAGCCAGCGCCTGCGCAGTCCGGCCGGAGCAAGGCGTGCGGCCAGCACGACCAGCGCAATCCCGAGCAGGGCCGCGAAAAAGGTTTTCTGCGCGACCTCGCCCTGCAGGCCAGTGATGCCGATGTCGACGCCGGCCAATACGGCGCAGGCAATCAATGCGGCAACGCGCTTGAGCGCCGGAAGCCATTTCGCGCCGCAACGTCCGATCCCCGCCAATGCACAAATCGCGAGCATGGCGTAGGCCAGGCCATTGGCGGTCAGCACGGGCGAACCGCCGCCCTGTAAGTGCCAGAAGAGGATCAGCACCCAGCCAAGCACGAAGCCTGCCGCCGCAGCCACACAGGAAAACATGATTGCCCCGCTTCAAAGTAGAATTGGATCATTTTAATTCAACGTTGGAGCTGTAATCCCCAGCCCATGCCGACGCTTACCCTGTATACGCCCAAACCAGAACAGGCCTTGAAGCAGGCACCAGAGACCCGTCCGGCGATACTCGCCGAGTGGCTGGAACAGCTCTCGGGCAAGAATCCGGAAGAGGCGGCGCAAAGGCTTCTGGCCGAGCTTGCCCGGCTGAACCGCACCGGAATGGACGAGGATCTGCGGGCAAAACTGTCGCTGCTCCATGAACCCGTCGGGCTGGGCTTGATCGAGGAGCTGCTTGCCTCCTTGCCTGAGAACGGCACGCCGCAGTCCGCCTTGCACAGACAGGCCGCCAACCTGGCGTATGAACTGGCCGTCGAACTCGCATACGCATGGAAGCTGGTCAGCCTCGCCGTACAGCAAAAACGCACCTTGTTCGGCGGCGCCAAAGCAAGACAGAGCGCGCTGAGCCATCTCCTGTCCGCCCTGGCCAACCAGATCCGCACCAGCTACCGCAGCCATACTTCGCCCCCTCTCTACAGCTGGCACGAACTGCATCAACTGTATGCAGCGCTCGGCGAGGAAAGCCATGCCGGCGCGGCAACCGCCATGGAAGGCGGATCGCCCGAGGCCGTTTACAAGTCCACTCTGCTGCTGGCGCTGGCCGACCCGTTCAGGCTCACCCGCCCCGAAATCGAAACGACCATGGCCTACCTGGAAAAATTCGGCCAACTGGCCGAATTGTCCAAAGCCGGCAAGGGCGGCAAGTCCGTATTCCTGATCAGTCCCGAATCCGACAGCCCCTCGACCCTGGACGACAGCGCGGATACGCCCGCTCTCCTGGCGCTGGATACCCACGCCCTCTGCAAGCACCTGCGCAGCCTTCTCGTCAAACTGCAAGGCGGCGAGGCCTTCCGCGACATCGGCCTTTCCGACATGCCGCACAAGATCAACGGCCTGCATCTGCTCAGCCGCCTGCACCAGGCGTGGCGGGGCAGCAACAAGCGCAGTTTCAAGCGCTACGAACCCGGACCCACCCATGTCGAGGTCATCAGCGGCATTCCCGCCATTCACCGCCTGTTCGATTCCAAGCTCAGGCCTGCGACCACCCCAAAAGCAATTGCGAACCCCCTGGCCGGCGGCCTGGCCGACCAGGGCTGGCCTGCACGCTGGCGCGTGGTCAATGACAGCGCGAATGGCCTGGCCCTCTCCGCCCACGCCCAGGAAGTGGCCCAGGTCCGCATGGGCAACCCGGTCGCGCTGCGCGAGGAAAACGAGGAAGGCTCGGCATGGCTGCTGGGCGTCATACGCTGGGGCAAGATGTCCAAGGGCCAGGTCGTGGTGGCCGGGGTGGAAAAGCTCTCCCCCGACGCCGCCTCCGTCGTGCTGCGCTTCGCGCAAGGCACGGCCGCCAACCTCGGCCAGCCTGCCCTGCTGATTCCCGCCAACGCTGCCCTGCAGACCGACGAGCGCCTGCTGCTGCCGCAGGGCCTGTACCAGCGCGGGCGCAGCGCCGACATGTGGCACAAGGGCGAAAAGCGTCGCATCGGGCTGGGCAGCCTGGTCGAACAGACCGCGTTTTTCGATCTTGTCGAAGTCGAGCCTGCCTGATGGTTGAGATACTCGTCCTTTATTACAGCCAGGGCGGCAGCGTGGCCGACATGGCGCGCCTGATCGCGCGCGGCATCGAATCCGTGCCCGGCGCAGTTGCGCGCATTCGCACCGTGCCCAAGGTTGCGCCCAGAACCGAAATCGCCGAACCCGCCGTGCCGCCCGAAGGCGCCCCCTACGCCGAACTGCGCGACTTCGAGGAATGCGCCGGCCTCGCCCTCGGCAGTCCCACGCGCTTCGGCAACATGGCAGCGGCGCTGAAATACTTTCTCGACGGCACCGGCGGCCTGTGGATGCAGGGCACGCTCGCCGGCAAGCCCGCCTGCGTGTTCACCTCCACTGCCAGCATGCACGGCGGCCAGGAAACCACCCTCGTATCCATGATGCTGCCGCTGCTGCATCACGGCATGATTCTGCTGGGCCTGCCCTACACTCATGACGAACTCAACACCACCGCCAGCGGCGGCACGCCCTACGGCCCAAGCCATGTCGCCGGCCCTCAGGACGACCGGCCGCTCACCGAAGAAGAGCGCAAGCTCTGCCTCGCACAGGGCAAGCGCCTGGCCGAAGTGGCGTTGAAATTGTCCGCATGATGCCCTCAGTCCGTTCGCTTTCCCTCATCGCCAGCGCCAGCCTCATCGCGCTTATCCTGCTAAGCGTGGCCTGGGAATTGTGGCTCGCGCCCCTGCGCCCGGGCGGCTCCTCTCTGGTGCTGAAAGCCCTGCCGCTGCTGCTGCCGCTGATGGGCATCCTCAAGGGCCGCCGCTACACCTATCAATGGGCCTCGATGTTCATCCTCATCTACTTCACCGAAGGCGTCATGCGCGCCTGGTCCGACCCGCAGCCCGCAGCGAGTCTGGCCGTGGTCGAGATCGTGCTGTCGGTGGTGTTCTTTCTGGCGGCGATCGGCTATGCAAAAAAGACCGCGCCCGCATTAGACCAATCAACGTAAGTCGATTTGGCATGCCTCATTACATCGATCAGTGAACCTGATCTCTTAATGCTCGTGACTTGGCATCCATGGCTTTGGCTGCGGTTCCAATCGGAATGGTTTTCCGTCGCCAAATTGGTCTGGCGGGGGTAGCCTGTTCCTCTGGGCTGCCTCGGGCGGGGGCTTGAATTGGGGGATTTTGAGGCGAGGACTGTCTGAGCCCGCTGCTTTTGATTTTGCGGGCGAGTTCCGCAGCCGCCCAATTCAAGATCACGACCGAGGTTTACCCCGAAGGGGCAGCACAGCGGGGCCGCCTTTCTTTGGTTGCTTTCTTTGGCGGAGCAAAGAAAGCAACTTGCTGCCGGGCAACCCCCGGCCACAGGTCTTTATTCCAAGGGAATGGTGGAGCTAGAGGTAGCCCCCTCACCCCAACCCTCTCCCGCAAGGGGAGAGGGAGTCTTTGATCATCACACCTGCGGGTGCGCCCGCTCCAGCTTGGAGTGCAGCTTGTTCAGCGCATGCAGATAGGCCTTTGCCGAGGCGACCACGATGTCGGTGTCCGCACCCTGGCCGTTGACGATGCGCCCGTCCTTGGCCAGGCGCACGGTGACCTCGCCCTGCGCATCTGTGCCGCTGGTGATGTTGTTGACCGAATACAGCAGCAGATTGGCGCCACTGCCAACCACGGACTCCAGTGCGCGGAAAGTGGCGTCGACCGGGCCTGAGCCGTCGCTGTGGGCCGACTTCTCCGTGCCATCGTCGGCAATGACCAGCCTGGCATGCGGCACCTCGCCGGTTTCCGAGCAGACTTTCAGCGACATCAGCTTGAAGCGCTCGTGCTCGGCGATATAGCCCTCGTCGCTCACCAGCGCCTGCAAGTCCTCGTCGAAAATTTCGCGCTTCTTGTCGGCGAGATCCTTGAAGCGCTTGAACGCGGCATTGAGCGCCTCTTCCGAGTCGAGCACGATGCCGAGCTCGCCGAGCTTGGTCTTGAAGGCATTGCGGCCGGAAAGCTTGCCCAGAGTCAGGCGGTTCGCGGTCCAGCCCACATCCTCTGCGCGCATGATTTCATAGGTCTCGCGGTGCTTCAGGACGCCGTCCTGGTGGATGCCGGACTCGTGCGCGAAGGCGTTGGCGCCGACGATGGCCTTGTTCGGCTGCACCGGATAGCCGGTGATGGTGGACACCAGCTTGGAAGCCGGCACGATCTGGGTGGCGTCGATGCGCGTGTCGCAACTGAACACGTCGCGGCGCGTGCGCACCGCCATGACGATTTCCTCCAAAGAGGCGTTGCCGGCGCGCTCGCCCAGTCCGTTGATGGTGCATTCGACCTGGCGCGCGCCGTTCATCACCGCGGCGAGCGAGTTGGCCACGGCCATGCCGAGATCGTTGTGGCAGTGGGTGGACCAGATCACCTTGTCCGAGTTTGGCACGCGCTCGATGAGCTGTTTCATGCGCTCGCCCCACAAGGCCGGAATGGAATAACCCACGGTATCCGGCACGTTGATGGTCCTGGCGCCGGCCTTGATGACTTCCTCGAAAATGCGGCAGAGGAAATCCATCTCGGAGCGCACCGCGTCCTCGGCCGAGAACTCGACGTTGTCGGTGTATTCGAGCGCGAGCTTCACCGCCTTGATGGCGGCCTCCACCACCTGGTCTGGCTGCATGCGCAGCTTCTTCTCCATGTGGATGGGGCTGGTGGCGATGAAGGTGTGGATGCGTCCGGACTTTGCCGGTTTGATCGCCTCGCCCGCGGCGCGGATGTCGCGATCAAAGGCGCGTGCCAGCGAGCACACGGTGGAGTCCTGGATGGCTTCGGCGATGGCGCGGATGGCGTCGGCGTCACCCGTGCTGGCGGCGGCAAAGCCGGCCTCGATCACGTCCACGCCCAGTTTTTCGAGCTGGCGCGCGATGCGCAACTTCTCGTCCTTGGTCATGGACGCGCCGGGGCTTTGCTCGCCGTCGCGCAAGGTGGTGTCAAAAATGTATAAACGATCGTTCATGCTGTTCTCCTGGCCTGCGCCGGGTTAACGAATTCAATCCCGCAGCTGCGGGGCTCGGATACGAATGGGGAGGGAAAATGGCGGTGTCTACTGCTTGCGCAGCAGCAGGGTGCCGAACAGCATGTTCGACAGACAGATGGCGTAGGAGGGAGAAGCCACATTAGACATGGTCTAAATTGTATTTATTTTTCGTCTTCTGGCAAGTGTCTGGGCGCTTTTTCCTTGCGGCGCCTCCAACTCCATGCGGCATAAACGTAACCTGACAGCCCATACAGCGCGAATATCAACAGCAGCACCTCGGGCGGGCTGGTTGAAACCAGGATGAAGAACAGCACGATCAGGATCACCACGAAGAAGGGCACGCTCTTCCTGAGGTTGATCTCCTTGCCGCTGTAGAACTTGAAATTGGTCACCATGCTGATGCCGGCAAACAGGATCACGGCGGATGCCAGCCAATCCACTTCGGCGCCGGTAAAGCCGTATTCGACCATCACCCACACGAAACCCGCCACCAGCGCAGCCGCAGCAGGTGAAGGCAAGCCCTGGAAAAAGCGTTTGTCGGCAACTTCCAACTGGGTGTTGAAGCGCGCCAGACGCAAGGCTGCGCCGGAACAGTAGACAAAAGCGGCGATCCAGCCGAACTTGCCGAGTCCCTTCAGGGCGAACACATACATGATGAGCGCCGGCGCCACGCCGAAGGACACCATGTCGGACAGCGAATCCAGCTCCGCGCCGAAAGCGCTCTGCGTGCCGGTCATGCGCGCCACCCTTCCATCGAGGCCGTCCAGCACCATGGCAATGAAAATGGCCACCGCCGCGTGCTCCCAGCGGTAATTCATGGCCTGCACGATGGCATAGAAGCCGGCAAACAGCGCACCGATGGTGAAGAGATTGGGCAGCACGTAGATGCCGCGGTCTCTCATGCGCGGCCGAGCCACTTCCGTCTTGCTGTGTTTGAAATCAAGCATGTGCCGATTTTAGACCGGGTCTGGGAAGAAGGGACAAACATGGCCTTTCAATTCTCGGCCCGTAAAAAACAGCGAGGCACAGAGTTTCACAGAAATTCTCCCGTGACTCCGTGCCTCCTTGTTGGCCGAAGGGCCAAAATCAGTTCTTGGACTGATCGACGAGCTTGTTCTTGCCGATCCACGGCATCATCGCACGCAGCCTGGCGCCCACCACTTCGATCGGGTGCTCGGCGTTGAGGCGGCGGCGCGCGGTCATTTCCGGGTAGTTGGTGCGGCCTTCCAGGATGAACTGCTTGGCATACTCGCCGTTCTGGATGTTTTCCAGCGCCTCCTGCATGGCCCAGCGCGATTCGTCGTTGATGACTTTGGGGCCGGTGACGTATTCGCCATACTCCGCATTGTTGGAGATGGAGTAGTTCATGTTGGCGATGCCGCCTTCGTACATCAGGTCGACGATCAGCTTGAGCTCGTGCAGGCACTCGAAGTAGGCCATCTCGGGTGCGTAGCCGGCGTCCACCAGGG
>DISR01000002.1 GCA_002421825.1 Thiobacillus sp. UBA6205
CCACTGAAATAGGGCGGATGTTCATGGTTTGCCTCCTGGTTGATCCGGTTGAGTCGACGGCTTCCATCGCCGGTTTCAATGCCCGTGCAGTTGCTTGCGCCTTGGGCGACGGATGAAGAAATAGAGCAGTGCGCCGAGTACGTTGAAGAAGAAGATGACCAGCGTCCAGACGACTTTGTCGTTGCCGTCGGATGGTTCCTTCGAGAGGCAGTCCACCAGCATCCAGAACCAGAAGCCGAGGGCGGCAATGCCGAGTACAACCAGCATCAGCAGAAGAAGAATTGCGATTTCCATGGTGTTTCCCTGATTTGTGATGGTGGCGCTGGATTCTTTGCGGCTGGTCTTCAGCCGCCCAGCATGTCGGCGGCGATACTGGCGGCGTCGGCTGGGGCGGATTCCGGTGCGGCTTCCGGCGTTGCGGAAACGCTGCCATCCGGCCCGTACTCGGCCAGGACGCGGCCGGACTTGTCGATGATCTGCACGCGCGTGACTACCGCGTTGATTTCGTCAGAGTTGAGGTTCGCGGACTGCGCGAAGAAGTAGACGTTTAGCAGCGGCGGGTTGTCGTATCGATCCTTGGTACGCATGCGCTCGATCAAGCGCGCCGCGGCTTCGTCTCCAACCGGCGCAAACGCCACCTGGCCCCTGTTCACCCAGTTGAGGGTTTTGCCGAAGCTGTAATCCCCCAAGTGCTCCTTCTGGGTGTTCTCGCCAAAGGAGAACACGGGGAAGCCCTTGCGCTGGAAATCGTAGGCTTCCAGGTTGTTGTTGTACTTGAGCGTGATGTAGCCGTACGGCGATGCCTTTGCCTGTGCGATCTGCTGTTCCATCTGCGGCTTCAGCGCGACGAGAAGCTCCTGTTTGCGGAAGCTGTCGCTGGTGTCACGAAACTCCTTTGAAATGCCGTTCGCCAGCTTTTCGTAGTCCGGCGGCAGACTGGAGACGGCCTGATACAGGAACATGGCATCGGCATTGTTGTCGCCCAGCTTCCTGTAGCTGGATAGCGGCTTGCTGGCGTCCGGCTGCGGCAGTGCCGCGGCGGCGCCCTCGGCCTTGGCCTTGTCGGCGGCTTGGCCCAGCAGGCCGCTGGGCGTGGCGGTATTGTTGGTGGCATCGTCATCCTTCTTGCAGGCGGACAGGGCCAGCGCCACGGCGAGCATCAACAGGAGGGTGGAATTGCGCATGGTGGGTTCTCCGTTCGTGGATAGGGAAAAGATGTGCGTGGGAATCAGGCGGCAGGCGGCAGCAGCGCGCGCTTGGCGCCGAGTGCGGCGATGAAAAGAGCGGACAGCAGGCAAATCCACAGGCCAAGGCCGGGGTCGAGCATGTCCACCAGCTGTTGCGCCATCCGACCGCCGACCCCGGAGCCGAGCATCTGCTCCATGCCGCTGGCGGCTTTGCGCACGCCGGAAGCAATGTCCAGCAGCGGCTTCAACGTAGCCAGCAGCGGCAGCACCAGTGCCAACCAGGCCCAACGCGCCTTCCAAGCCAACGGCAGCACGATCGACAAGATCGCCAGCCATACCCAGAACGCGCCACCAACCGAGGCGCCCAGCTGTTCGGACAGCGTGGAAAGGCCGGTCAGCGTGAAACTGCGGCCACCGCCGAAGCCCGGATCGATCGACAGGTAGGGCAGGGCCAACGCCGACAGGGCGAACACGGCCTGCGCAACCAGCAGCGGCTTGCCCAGGTAATTGACCCAGCCGCGCGGCGCGCCGGCGTCGGGTGCGGCCAGCGTGTGCAGGGCCGCACCGCCTGCGGCGCCGAGCCTGCTGGCTATTTGCCCGGCTTTCTCCTTGAGCAGGACGTCGTCCGGCACCCGGGTGACGCCGACCAGCGTGTCGCCATCCATCGCCAGCTCGACCGTCGCGTTGACCGCTGGCGCGGTGTCGCTGCGCCACTGCGCGATCTCGAATGGGAGTTGGCGGTCGGCGGCGGCGAGCAAACCCCGTCCGTCGCTGCCGTTGTAATGGATGATCCTGCCCCGCATCGGTTGCCTCCGGTGACGCGGCGACGTGCCGCTGGCCGGAACGATGGTGGCCAGCCGGCAAACCTGTCCCCACGGCCGGCAAACGAAGTTCAAACGGATTGCAACGTATTGTTTTTGAATTGGAAATTCTCGCGGCGTGCCGTGTCGCGGCAGAGCGGCTAAGCTGAGCCGGGGATGCTCTAATGGGGAAAGGGATGACGATGGACGACGGCATGGAGGCCCGCCGTGAGGCGAGGGCGTACGTCTGGACGTTTGGCAATGCCGAGTTCGACGAGGGCCGCTGGCGGCTGCGGGTGGCCGGGCGGGAAGTCGAACTGGAGCGCAAACCACTGGATGTGCTGCAGTACCTGCTGCGGCATGCCGGCGAGGCCGTGACCAAGGAAGAGCTGCTGGCTTCGGCCTGGGCCGGCCGGATCGTGGTCGAGGCCGTTTTGACCAATGCCATCGGCAAGCTGCGCAAGGCGCTCGGCGATGAGGCCCAAGACATCGTGGTCACTTTGCCCCGAGTTGGGTATCGGCTCTCGGTGCCGGTGGCGCGCAAGCAGGCGGAGTTCTTGCCGACTGCAAGCAGGCTGGAGGCAGGCATCGCCGTTCCGCGGCGGCCGAACTGGAGGCTGGAGGCGCCATTGGCGCGGACCGAAGGCAACGAGGTCTGGCTGGCTCGACACGCCAAGACCCATGAGGTCCGGGTGTTCAAGTTCAGCCTGGCAGGCAAGGGCCTGCATGGTTTGAAGCGCGAGGTAACCATCGCACGGCTGCTGCGCGAAGCGCTTGGCGAACGGGAAGATTACGTTCGTGTGCTGGATTGGGATTTCGAGGAAGCGCCCTATTTCGTCGAATCCGAATACGCAGGCCCGAGCCTTGACCGCTGGCCGGAAGCGGGGCGCATCGATGGCATCCCCCGGGAACGGCGGTTGGCGCTGTTCGTGCAGGCTGCCGAGGCGGTCGCCGCCGCGCATGGCGTTGGCGTACTGCACAAGGACTTGAAGCCGTCCAACCTACTGGTGCGGGATGACGCCGAGGGCGTCCGCCTGCGGGTGGCCGATTTCGGCAGCAGCCGACTGCTTGACTCCGGAATGCTCGATGAGCTTGGCATCACCCATCTGGGGCTTACCCAGACGCAGCTGCTCTCGCCGGACAGCGGCACGCCGCTCTACCTTGCGCCGGAAGTGGTGGCTGGGCAGTCCGCCACCATCAAGAGCGACGTGTATGCCCTGGGCGTGACCCTCTATCAGCTGCTGGTAGGGGATTTCCGCCGCCCGCTGTCGCCGGGATGGGAACAGGACATCGATGACCCGTTGCTACGCCAGGACATCGCGGATGCCGCCAACGGGGATCCGGCCCGCCGCCTGGACTCTGCCGCCGTGCTGGCAGGGCGCATCCGCAACCTGGATGCGCGGCGCAAAAAACACGTGCTGGAGCTGGCGGTGCAGGCGCGGGTGGCGGAAGGTGAAAAGCGGCTGGCGCGATCGCGCGCGCGGCGGCCGTGGGTGGTCGCGGCAATGCTGGTCCTGATGGCTGGCGTTGCGATCAGCGCGGCCATGTGGCGGAAGAGCGAGCGCTATGCCGGGCAGCTGGCAGTGCAGAAGGACGTCGCGGAGAAGCAGGCGCGTCGCGCGGAAACCGTGGTGAAGTTCCTCAGCAACGACCTGATCCGCGCGGTCAATCCCGGCGGCGCCGCGTTCGAGAAAGAACCGACCATCAAGGACCTGCTGGAGCACGCTTCCGCACACGTGGACGAGCGCTTCCCTGGCGATACGGCCGCGCTGGGGAGCCTGCATGCGGCGTTGGGCGCCTCCTGGCGCTCGCTGGGCGACCGCGAGCGCAGCGAGTTGCACCTGCGCAAGGCGGTCGCCAACTACACCCGGTCATTCGGCGGGACTGCCGAGCAGACCCTGCGGGCGAAATACGACTTGATTCGCACGCTGGCATATCTGCAAAAGTTCGACGAAGCGGAGCGGATGCTCGCGCAGACCGATGCCGAGGCAGGTCGTGCACTTCAGGCCGATGGAGTGCTGGCGTTCGACTCCGCGCTGGACCATGTGGTCGTGAACACCCAGCAGCAGGACATCGAAAAATCGATGGTCGCGCTCAAGCGCGCCGACCACCTGCAGCGCGTCCTGTATCCAAGCGATGTCCAGCTGGCCGCGGTACTGCGGATCAACCTGTCCGACATGCTGATGCGCTCCGATATGGCGGACGCGGCGGAAACCTTGTTGCGGGAAACCCTCGGGAATCCGCATTTCGAAGGCAAGTACATCGGCGAAACCTACCTGTCGGCATTACGCATGAA
>DISR01000087.1:0-11309 GCA_002421825.1 Thiobacillus sp. UBA6205
CGCATCAATGGTCGTGATGCACCGGGCGATTCGCCTTGAGCACGGGGCGTTTCGCGTTCGAGGTGATGCCGGGCCTGGGCACCGCCACGCCGATCAGGCAGTCGCGGGTCACGATTTCGGCCAGCTGGTCTTCGGTCCAGCCCTCGGTCCCTTCCGGACGCATCGGCATCACGATGTAGCGGGTCTTCTGGTTGGAGTCGGCAACGCGAACCTGTACTTCCGGCGGCAGCTGCAGGCCAAACTCGGTGAGCACCTGGCGCGGCCAGCGCACCAGGCGGCGGCGGTAGTTGGGGGTGCGGTACCACTCGGGCGACTGCCCCAGGATCGGGCGCGGGTAGCACGAGCACAGGGTGCACACCACCACATGCTTCAGCGTCGGGGTGTCGGCCAGGACGCGCAGGTTGCAGTAGTCGCTGGGCGTGCCGAACTGGGTCGGCGGGCTGGTCACCCAGTTCACGCCGACGGCCTTGCTGGCCTCGACGCCGTCTTCGATGCAAAGCTTCTTGTACTCGGGATCCAGCCACGCCTTGGCAACCAGGCGCGCCGCCGGCAGCGGGCCAAGGGTGTGAACGTAATCCTTCCAGACGCGGTGGTCTTCGGCCGAGAAAAGCCCTTTCTCAATGGCGAGTTCGCGAACCGCCATTTCGAGTATCTCGAAATCGCTCACCTCGTCCACCATCGGAACGGGCTTGTGATCGTGGTCGTGATCGTGGTCGTGTCCTGCTGACATTTCAGTTTCCTCTTGTCAAAAATTTCCGTGGCCCGGTTCAGGCCTTCTCAAGATAGCGTTCCGGGATTTCCGTCTCCACGGTGTCGTTGGAGAACGCATCGCTGTATTCGGGCCAAAGTTCCTTCGACGGAAACACGATGCTGTAGAACCACTCCACCTGATCCTCGTTGCAGAAGGCTTCGTCTTCCGCCGCAGGGCTCTCGTACACCAGCTTGACAACGGTGCCAACCGCGCCGCGAACGTAGGTCATGGTGCGGGTGTAAAACAGGTCGGGCAGGTCCTTGATGCGGACGCGGTCGCCTTCCTTGAACTTGGCCTGCCCGGCCATGCCCTTGAAGCACTGGGGGTCGCCAATGCCGGAGGCCATCTTGGCGTGGTGGGTTCTGTCCCAATGTGGCTTGTTGCTCATAGCGTTTTCACCTCTTCGAATTACTTGTTCTTCGGCGGGAGGTATTCGCCCAGACCCTTGCCGGACGCAACACGTTCCCTCAGTTCGACGATCTTGCTGTGCAATTCGGTCAGCGTGCAGTACTGCTTGTCGACCAGAATGCGGGCTGCCGTCATCAGCCAGCGGCCGTAGTAGGGCATGCCAAGGTACACCGTCTGGCCAACGTCAACGTTCTGCTTGCGGCGCCGCTCTTCGGCAGTCCAAACTCCCCGCCACGCCAGACATTCGCAGGTCGCGAAGGTGTTCAGCTCCCAGACTTCCTCTTCCTTTTCGTGGTACGGAACAGGAATGTCAGGCTCGCCGCCAACATCGTGGGCCGTCCGCGTATAGGCCCTGAACAGCGTATGGTCAATCTCGGTGGGCGCGGGAGCATGGGTCTGCTTGTGCANNCAAGCCTGCTTGCGCGTAATGCTCAATCAACATTTACAAAAAAAGCCCGGATTGCTTCTGTTAACCCCGAAGCATCAACGACTTGAGCCCTTCTCGCGTGCCTTTCGCACTATCCGCCCTTGCTGCCGCACAAGCCCTTGATTCGACGAACTATGGCGCAATCAGCTATTGATTTCCAAGACATAATTTCGATGTCTCCAATAGGGATTCGCTATATAAGGCAGGAAAACAAGCGCCCCCGGGGACAATCTCTCGTACGGGCGCGCAAAACCTGGCTGCGCAGGCAGTGCGGCGGCGGGCTAGCCGCGGAAAAACCCGGCCGCAGCCTCCGGCGCCATCGCGACCGGGCGCCGGCGTTCGATCGCTTTCCGCAACGGCGGCTCGCACACCGGGCTCCGGGGGAAGGATGTCATGGCCGCCGGGCCAGGTAGGTGTAGTAATTACAGGCGGCGAAGAAGCTGCCCTCTTCCATGGCGCGCAACTGGTCGCCGTACCATTGGTCTACCGCTTCTTCGGGCAGCATTCGCGAACGCTTGACATAAGGCACATAGGTCTCGGCAAACGACCTGAAGTAGCTGCCCTTGCCAATCTCGGCCACCACATCGCCCCATGCCTCCGCCAGGACGAGCCCCTGCTCGGCCAACATGCCCGGCAGGTCACGCATGACGAGCGGATTGTTGAAGGTGGCCGTCGCCAGCGCCCTGTCCATTTGCTGGCCGAATGCGCGGTCGCGATAGGCATAGGTCAGCGAAGCATAATCGCCGTCGAAAACCACGATTGTCCCCCCGGGCCGCACGACGCGCGCCATCTCGCTCAGCACTCCGGCCGGATCGGCAGCATGGCTGATGAGGGTATGGGCAATCACCGCATCGAAGGCGCCCGCGGGAAAATCCAGGCTGTGCGCATCGCCCACCTGGAACAGGACGCGCTCGCCAAGGCCTTCCGCGCCGGCCAGCCTGCTGGCCGCGGCGACGAAATACGGACTCTGGTCGACCCCCCAGGCGCGGCCGCCAAAACCCGGGCGTCTTGCCAGCATTCTCAGCGGCGCGCCGGTACCGCACCCCACCTCGAGCACGCGGGCGTTCTCCGGCAGCACCAGCCTGTCCGCGTATTTTTCGAACAGCCTGGCGAATACCGCGTCCGCGGCCCGGCTTTCAAGCCTTGCCACGAGCCGGGAAAGCGCTTCCTCGTCGAGTTCGTTTATAAAACGGTGCGGATCGCGAGCAGACATCCACCGGTCCCATCCATCGGTTATCTATATATAATCACGCAGGCCGCCTGATTCGGGCCGCAGAAAAAAAAGCCGCCCCACGAAGGGGCGGCAACACTACAACAACCGGCAGGGAGGCTCCGCCGGATGAGGACACTTGTTTCATCTTGTTCGCGGGCAGTCTTCACGACGCCCGGCCTTGCAACCCGGGCCTCACCAGGATTTGTAAGGCAGGAACTTGCCGCTGATGGTGACGAGAACGCGGTCGCCGTTCGGGTCCGGCTGCCGGTCGATGTTCATCTTGAAGTCGATCGCGCTCATGATGCCGTCGCCGAACTTTTCGTTGACGATCTCCTTGATGGTCTCGCCGTACACATTCAGCATTTCATACCAGCGGTAGATCAACGGATCCGTCGGGATGGTCGCCTCCCAGGTCTTGGTCGGGAAGCGTTGCAAGGCCGCCGAAACTTCGGCGCCCAGGCCAAGCGCCTTGGCCACCGCATCCGCTTGCGGCTTTTCCAGGTGATTCATGCCCAGGCACGCCGAGCAGATAAACTCCGGGGACATGCCTGCGGCGCTGGCAACGTCGGTCCATTTCAGGCCTTTTTCGATTTTGGCATCGAGAATGGCCTCTTTCATTTCCACTTTGTTCATATTTCAAGCCTTTTGAGGGTTTCGGGTAATCCACTTTTGACTTTTGCATTGGGCCGGGGAAGCGGCCCGCACAACAGTATTCTTTAACTCAAACGCAGCCCCTCGGGCGGCCGGAAATTCCGCACATCCGAGGGGCTTCTGGCAAACGCTTGCGATTTAGGCTTCAGCCTTGAACAGGCGCGCATGGAAAACCATGCTGCCGCCGTGGCGATGCAGGGCTTTTGCCGCAGCGAGGACGGCCAGGTCAACCAGCGGCTCAAGCAGGATCACGGTCATATAGGCCATGCCGAAAGTGCCGATCTCGGCAAGGTTGGCCGCGCCCACGCCCTGGCCATAAACCGCCCAGAACCCCACCCAGGCCACCACGCCAGCCTGATAGGCGGTCGAAAGCGCCAGGCACTGGGCATACTTGACGTCCTTGTATGCGGTGTTTTCGGGGATGATGCGACGCGCCAGCGCGCTGAGCGCGAACAGCGGCACCAGAAGAGTCGTCATGTTCATGCCGTATTGCGGCAAGTCTGCCGGCGCGAACAAGAGCCCCTGGATCAGCAGGCCAGCCGCCAGGCCGACAGCCGCCGGCGCCGCACCGAACATCAGGAAGAGCGTCGAACCCAGAATCAGGTGCACTTCCGACACGCCAATCGGGTAGTGCGGAAACACCTCGAAAAAGCAAAGCACCATGACCGCCGCCATCAGGCTGCGCACGCCCATCGGAACAATCCCGTTGCGCTTGATGGTTTCCCAGGACCGCTTTGCGGCATAGGCCAACACGCCAGCGGCTGTTGCATAACCCAGAGCCATTTTGGCCCCATCAACGATACCAGGCTCAATATGCATAATTACTTCCTCCAATTCGCTTTCAATACAAGATGGACAATCGACCAACCGGGGCAGATCGGCCGGAAGCATCGCGACCCAACACCCGGCGCCGGCGCTCGACAACAAACACAGCCGCCCGTCGATAAGCTTTCCGTATACACTTACTTAACGCCCGGCATGCCCCAATTATCCTGGCGTCTTAAAACCAGCACCCTGCGCAATCCGCACTGTCGTGCGGCCACCGAAAAAACCACTCGGGCAAACCGCCCAGGCCACTGTTGTGTGTAACTATGCTTCATGCGAATATAGTTTTCCAAGACTAATTTCCGATGAGTTCTATAGGGATCAGCTATGGACAGAAATTTGATTTTTCCGCGCTCCCTGCGCTATCTGATGGCGGTGGCGGAACACCATAGCTTCACTCGTGCGGCTGATGCCTTGTATGTTTCGCAGCCAACCCTCTCGCAACAAATCAAACAACTGGAAGACTTGCTCGAAGTGCAATTGCTCGACCGGTCCGGACGGACGGTGCAGCTGACATCCGCAGGGGAGGTTTATCTGCACTATGCCCGCCGTGCCCTGTGCGAACTGGATGAAGGGAAACGCGCGATCCACGAGTTGCACGATCTGAGCCGCGGCTCCCTGCGTCTGGGCATGACGCCGATCTCGGATTACATGGCCACCCCGCTGCTGGATCAATTCAACAGCCGCTACCCCGGCATTACCGTAAGCACCCTGGAAATGCCGCAGGGGGACATCGAGTCCGCCCTGGCCGAGAACAGGGTCGACATCGGCATTGCCTTCAGCAGCGCGGCCTCGTCCACGGTGTTTTCGGATGAAATCGATACCCACATCATGTTCATCGAAACGCTCAACCTGACCGTGGGCAAGAGCCACCACCTGGCGGCGCAGACCAAGCCGCTGAACGGCGAAGTGCTGGAGCAGCAACCGCTGGGGCTGTTGCACTCGGACTACGCCTTGCGCCGGCACATCGACCAGTATTGCAGCGAACAGGGCATCACGCCGCGCATCGTCATGGAGGCCACGTCGCTCAGCGTGATCATCGAAATGGTGCGCAGGGGGCGGCTCGCAACCATTCTTCCGGAAACCATCGCGCATTCGCAGCACGGCCTGCATTCGATTCCCCTGCAGCCGGGGCTGCCGCGCCACACCATCACGCTGATCTGCCGCAAGGGCGCCCACAAGAGCCCCGCCTGCCTGGCTTTCGGCGAACTGGCGGGGGAATGGTCCGCCGCCAGGTGCCAACTGGACGGCGGCCAGCCCTTCAAACCCTTTTCACCGTCCGGCGCAGGCGCCGACGACAGCCCCGAATCCATCGACGGCGACGGCCACGAACCAGCCGCGAAAGGCATGCCCGACGCGTAAGCATCGCGCTTGTGCGCCGCCGCCTCCCGAACAGCGCCAGCTCGGACACCGTCAACCCGCGGCCGAATCCTCGGCGACAACCACCCGGTTCCTTCCCTCTCCCTTGGCGCGATAAAGCGCCTCGTCCGCACGCCTGACCAGCGTATCCTGCCCGTCAGTGCCGCAAAACTCGGCCACGCCGAAGCTGCAGGTAAGCCTCTCTCCCATGTCCGGGAAGGCATGGGCCGCCACCACCCGGCGCAACTTTTCGGCGAATTGCCGCGCGCACGCCGCATCGCAGTTCGGCGCCAGCACGGCGAATTCTTCTCCCCCCAGCCTGGCAAACAGGTCGGTCTCGCGGATGTTGCCGGCAACCAGTTCGGCCAGTTGAACCAGAACCCGGTCGCCCACCGGGTGGCCCAGGCTGTCATTGATGCGCTTGAAATAGTCGATATCGAACAAGACCAGCGACACGGGCACGCCATAGCGCCGGCTGCGCGCGATTTCCGCATGCAGCGCGCCGTCGAAGCGCCTGCGGTTGCTCGCGCCGGTCAGCGGATCGGTGATGACCAGCAGCTCCAGTTCCTGTTCGGCAAGCTTGCGCGCAGTGATGTCGCGCGCGATGCCGACGACATGCCAGCCGCCCTTGATCCTGACCGCGGACAGGGCGATCTCGACGAAAATCTCGGCGCCGTCATTGCGCAGTGCGGTCAGTTCGGCGGTCTTGCCCCCGACTGCGCCGGCACCCGATTTCTGCAGCCTGGTGAACTCGGCCCCGAATTCCTCCAGCTGCCGCCCCGACACCAGCAGGGCATGGAAACTGCGCCCCAGAATCCCGCTTTCGGCGTAGCCGAAGAGCTTCTCCGCGGCCGGGTTCCAGAAAGTGACCTTGCCGCCGGGATCGAGCATGATCACCGCGTCATGGGCGGAATCGGTGATGCTGCGCAGCACATCCTCGCGCTCGGCCAATTCCGCCGTCCGCTCCAGCACCAGTTCTTCCAGCTCGTCGCGCCCGCGCAACAGCACCTGCTGCGCCTCCTTGATGTCGGTGATGTCGGTGCGCACCGAGACGTATTGATAGGGCAGGCCCGCGTCGTCCAGGAAAGGCACGATGGTGGTGGAAACCCAGTACAGGCCGCCGCCCTTTTTGCGGTTGCACAACTCGCCGTGCCAGACGCGGCCGGTAGCAATGGTTTCCCATATTTCGCGATACAGGCCGTCCGGATGCACGCCCGATTTCAGCAGGCGATGGTTCTTTCCGACCAGCTCCTCGCGGGAATACTGGCTGACCTCGCAGAACTTGTCGTTGACGTAGCTGATGTTGCCGTGAATGTCGGCGATGCTGACGATGTCGTGCTGGTCCATGGCCAGCTTCTGGAATTCCAGCTGTCTGTAGGCCTGCTCCAGGTTTTGTCCCGAAGCCGAGATTTCGGCCACCAGCCTTTCCATGCCGAGCCGGACATAACGGGCGATACCGCCCACGATCAGCATGGCGACAGTGCCGATGGCCGCCAGCAGCCAAATCGTCCATCCCTGCAATTGCCGCAAATGCTCAGCCCTGTCGTGGCTCCTCGCAAGCTGGTGCGCCATCAGTTCATGGATCGTGCCGAAGGCGGCATCCTGGGCGGGAATCGCCTTGTTGACCAGGAGCCAGAGCGCTTCCTCGCGCAGCCCGGCCCGCGCCTTGTCCAGCACGGCAAGCTGCCAGTTCATGCCTGCCGCCGTCTGCAGGCGCTGCTTCTCCAGCAGCGCACGGGCGCGGGAATCCAGATCCAGGTCGAGCAGCTGCCTGCGCGCCGCCCCGAAATTTGCGCCCAGCTCGTCAAAGCGCAGCGCCTGCTCGTCGCGCTCGAACGGGTCATCCGTGGTGATGATGCGGTGCAGGACGACCGAGCGCTGGCGCGAGGCCCGCAGCATGCGGAACTGCATCTCGATGGCCAATTGGTCGTTGTGGGCGATCTGGTTCAGCGTATCCCTGGCATGGCGCTGGGCAAACGTCAAAAAGACAGCAATGCCGACAATGAGCAGCATCACGGCGACGAAGCCGGCGCGGATGATGCGCGCCGACTTCCTGGCGGCGCTGTTGTTGTTCCCCGTTTGTGCCTTCAAAGCCGGTCGTTTCCCGATGGTTGTTCTGTTTTCCGCAATGCCGCCTCACCTCCATGGCAGCAGTCCCGGGGAACCGCCGCCCCTCCTACACGAACCGCTTTGCAACAGGCTTTGGCGCACCTGTCCGGATTCTAACCCAGCGCAGGAATGGCATGTTCAGACTGGCGCCAGGCCGCTCGGGCAGTTTTCTTTTTGCCCGCCTCGCGCTAGCCTGTCAGCATGGCCATGACCGCAATCGCCCCTTCGCTGCTCGCCGCCACCGTGCAAGACCTGCGCCGCCATGTGCCGTTCTCGGAAATGGCCCCCGCCGACGTGGCATGGATGGCGGGCCGGCTGCAGCTCGCCTATTTTCCCGCCGGCACAACGGTTCTGGGGCCGGACGCCGGCGTGCCACAATGGTTCTACGTGGTAAAGCTAGGCTCGGTGGAAGCCGGCGGCGCCTCCGAAGACAGCGTGATCAAACTGCTCGCCGGCGAATGTTTCCCGCTCGGCGCNNGATTTTCATGTGCTCATCGGGCAGAGCGCGGTGTTCCGCGACTTCTGCACGCGCCGCATCGCCAGCATGCTGGAACAGTCGCAAAAGGCGGTGCAGTCGGAATACGCCCTGCGCCAGGACGAGGACACGCGGCTGGAACGCAGCCTTGCCTCGGTATGCGGCCGCGCTCCGGTCAGCGTATTGCGCGGCACCCCCTTGAGCGCAGCCCTGCAGGCCATGCACGATGCGCGCGTCGGCTCGGTGGCGGTGACCGACGAGGCCGGCCGGCCGCTTGGCATCCTGACCTTGAAGGACGTGCTGTCGCGCGTGGTCCTGCCCGGCCTCGCCCTGGATACGCCCATCGATCAGGCGATGACGCCCGACCCCGTCGCCCTGCCCGCCAGCGCCAGCGCGCGCGAGGCGCTGCTGACCATGGCTCGCCACGGCATCCATCACCTGCTGCTGGTTGCGAACGCAAAACTGGCCGGGGTCATTTCGGAAAAGGACCTGTTCGCGATCAGGCGCATGAGCGTGCAGGGCGTGACCGCCGCGATAGCCGGCGCATCGGAAATCGAGGCGCTCAAGCGCGCCGGCCGCGACATCGCCGCGCTGGCGCACAGCCTGCTGGCGCAAGGCATGGAGGCGGAAACGCTGACCGAGCTGATCGCCACGCTGAACGACCATCTCACGCGCCGGCTCATCGACCTGGAAGCCGCCGCCACCGGACTGCCGGCTGTGCGCTGGTGCTGGATGGCGCTGGGCTCCGAGGGGCGCATGGAGCAGACGCTCGCCACCGACCAGGACAATGCCCTGATTTTCGAGGCCGGCGAGGACGGCAACAGCGACACCGAAGCGGTGCGCGAACAACTCATCGCCATTGCGCGTCGCGTCAACGACGGCCTGGATGCCTGCGGCTTCCCGTTGTGCAAGGGCTTCATCATGGCGAGCAATCCGAAGTGGTGCCTGACGGCAGGGGAATGGCGCGCGCAGTTTTCGCGCTGGATCGATTCCGGCGGTCCGGAGGAACTGCTCAATGCCAGCATATTTTTCGATTTTCGCCCGCTGTACGGTGAGCAGGCGCTTGCCGAGGATTTGCGCATCTGGCTGACAAACAAGATAAGGAGCAACCCGCGCTTCCTCAAGCAGATGACGCAGAACGCGCTGCGCAATGTGCCGCCGCTGGGCCTGGTACGGGATTTCGTGCTGTCGGAAAACGAAATGCACCCGCATACCCTGGACCTGAAACTGAACGGCTCCATGCCTTTCGTGGATGGCGCGCGCATTTTTGCGCTGGCCGGCGGCCAGCGCGCCACCGGCACCGCGCAGCGCCTGAAACAGGCCGGCCAGGCGCTGCGCATCCCCGAGGAAGAAATCAACAGCTGGGTGCAGGCCTTCCACTTCATCCAGCTATTGCGCCTGCGCCATCAGCACGAACAGGAGCGCAAGGGGCTGATGCCGGACAACCATCTCAATCCGGACACGCTGTCGGTGCTCGACCGCCGCATCCTCAAGGAAGCCTTCCGCCAGGCGCGCAAGCTGCAGGCAAGGCTGGCTCTCGATTATGAACGCTAGGCGCGCGCGGTGATCTGGCCTTTTTCGCGCAGCCCGCGCGTCGCGCTGCCGGAAGCCGAGGCCGCCCGCCTCGCCGCGCTCAGGGCCGCCCCGGCAACCGACCCGCGCACGCGCCTGGGCGAGCTGCGCTGGGTCGTGGTCGACGTCGAGACCGGCGGGCTCAACCCGCACATCGACCCGCTGCTGTCCATCGGCGCCGTGGAAATTCGCGGCGGCCGCGTCAACCTGGGCGCCAGCTACGAAGCGGGATTGCAACAGTCGGCGCCCACATCGCATGAAAACATTCTGATACACGGACTCACCCACAGCCAGCAGCTCGCCGGCATGGCCGCCAGGGACGCGTTGCTGGATTTTGCCGAGTTCGCCGCCGGCGGACCGTTCGTGGCCTTTCATGCCGGCTTCGACCGCACGGCGCTGCAGGTCGCCATGCAAAGGGAGCTGGGCTGGAATTTTCCCGGTTGCTGGCTGGATGCGGCGGTCATCGCACCCTTGCTGTTCCCCCGGCTGGCAGGCGAATGCCGCGCGCTCGACGACTGGCTGGATGCGCTTTCGATCCAGAATTACGCCCGCCACAGCGCGGTAGCCGATGCCGCCGCCACCGCCCAGTTGTGGCTGATCCTGCTGAACGCGGCAGCCCGCCAGCGGACGCATACGCTCAAGGAGCTCGAAGCCCTCGCCCATGCGCGAAAATGGCTGGGCCAATAGGCATCAGAAAGTTCTAATAATCTGTTTGTCGATTTTGGTGCATGCGCGCAAACTTGCGCGGTGCATGCCGGGAGGCTGCGCAACTACCAAAAAGACCAACCCTCAACCTCACGGAGCAACCATGCAACTTACCGACAAGCATCGGGAGTACTGGTCCAAGAATCTGCGTCTTACGGCCATTCTCCTTGCCATCTGGTTCGTCGCCACTTTCGTGGCAATTTACTTCGCGCGAGAACTCAACGAAATCGTCATCCTTGGCTTTCCCTTGGGCTTTTACATGGGCGCACAGGGGGCGCTCATCATTTATGTCCTGGTCATCTGGTTCTATGCCCGCAGCATGAACAAGATGGACAGGGAATACGGCGTCCACGAAGGGGAGGACTGAACATGAGCGCACTGACCCAATCCCAATTCTTCAGCCAGCTAAAGAAGTACTACACCTTCTATACCGGCGGCTTCATCGCCTTCGTCATCGTCCTGGCCATTCTTGAGCAGATGGGCGTATCCAACCGCATCATCGGCTACATCTTCCTGATCGCCACCATCGGCCTGTATGCCGGTATCGGCATCATGTCGAAAACCGCGGACGTGGCGGAATACTACGTCGCCGGACGGCGCGTGCCCGCGATCTTCAACGGCATGGCCACGGGCGCGGACTGGATGTCGGCGGCAAGCTTCATCGGCATGGCCGGCACCCTGTACCTCGCCGGCTACGACGGCCTCGCCTTCGTCATGGGCTGGACCGGCGGCTATGTGCTGGTGGCGCTGTTCCTCGCGCCCTACCTGCGCAAGTTCGGCCAGTTCACGATTCCCGACTTCCTCGGCGCCCGCT
>DISR01000087.1:11503-11655 GCA_002421825.1 Thiobacillus sp. UBA6205
CCTACGGCCAGGCCCTGCAGAAGGTGACCGCGCTGGAGAACGAGCTCAACGATGCGACGACCGTGAAGGGCGCAGCCGAAGCTTCGGCCCGCGCCGCGCACAAGGCCAAGCAGGCCGAATTCGAGGGCAAGATCGCCGCCCTTGATGCGGCC
>DISR01000046.1 GCA_002421825.1 Thiobacillus sp. UBA6205
TTGTCGCCGACGATGGGCTTGGGCATGAAGGTCGCGGTCTTGCCGTAGGCGTGGGCCACGTTCTGCACGATGTATTTCAGGGTCTGGGTCCAGTCTGCCCTGCGGACGAGCGTGTTGAACACGGTGCCGATTTCGCACTGGCCGGCGGTGGCGACTTCGTGGTGGAACACTTCGACCGGGATGCCGATTTCTTCCAGGGCCAGCACCATGGCGGCACGGATGTCCTGCAGCGAGTCGACCGGGGGCACCGGGAAGTAGCCGCCCTTGACGCCGGGACGGTGGCCGGTGTTGCCGGCTTCGGTCTGCTCCTTGGACGACCAGGCGGCCTCCTCGGAACGCATGGTCACGTGGCAGCCGGACATGTCGACATGCCAGGTCACGGAATCGAAGATGAAGAACTCGGGTTCGGGGCCGAAGTAGGCGACATCGCCGATGCCGGTGGACTTGAGATAGGCCTCGGCACGACGACCGACGGAGCGCGGGTCGCGGTCATAACCCTTGCCGTCGGACGGCTCGATGACGTCGCAGGTCAGCACCAGGGTGGACTCGTCGAAGAAAGGATCCATGAAGGCAGTGTCCGGATCGGCCTTCAGCAGCATGTCGGAAGCCTGGATGCCCTTCCAGCCGGCGATGGAGGAGCCGTCGAAGGGATGGCCGTCCTCGAACCATTCTTCGGTCACGATGCGGGAAGGGATGGTGACGTGCTGTTCCTTGCCCTTGGTGTCGGTAAAGCGCAGGTCAACGAATTTGGCTTCGTTGTCCTGGATCATTTTCATTACGTTGGCGACCGCCATGGTAGTGCTCTCCTAAAAGAATCAGAATTTTGAAAACAAACTAACGACGGCAGTCTCCTTGCAGAAACTGTGCCACCTTAAAATTTCATCACGGGCATTGTGCCACAAGGCCTTCATTCGGGGGCCAGCGCCGTGTGCGCACTTTTTTGGTGCGCCCAGATGGGTGGCGCACCATCATGGTGCTTGCCGTACCGGTGAGCGAGCATATACTCATACTGTAGTGGATTAATGTTCAATCATGGGACATCTAACCGAAATCCTCACTCGCGCCCAACAACGGGCACTGGCATCCGGCCTGCCCTACGAGGGGGCCCTGATGCCAGACGAAGCCGCCGAGGTGCTGAAACTGGCACCGGGGTCAAGGCTGGTCGATGTGCGTTCGCGGGCGGAACTGGACCTGGTCGGCCGCATCCCGGAGGCGGCGCACGCGGAGTGGATGAGCTACCCGGGGTGGCACGCAAATCCGCATTTCCTCAACCAACTCAAACAATCCGTGGACATCGAAGCCTTGACGCTATTCATCAGCCGCAATGGCCAGCGTTCGCATCGTGCCGCCGAAGCGGCTGCGCTGGCAGGCTATCGCAGCTGCTACAACGTGCTGGAGGGATTCGAGGGCGAAATCAATCCTGCCAGCGGCCACCGTGGCGAGTTGAACGGCTGGAAGGCGCGCGGTCTGCCCTGGACACAGAAATAGCGGTCCACTCGGGTAAAATGCCGCATTCGTTCGAATGCACGACATGACCGACCAATACGCCGTGGTGGGCAACCCCGTCGCCCACTCCAAATCCCCGCAAATCCATGCCGAATTTGCCCGCCAGACCGGCCAGGACATGAGCTACGAGCGCCTGCTGGCGCCGCTGGGCGGCTTTGCCGAAACCGTCGAGGCCTTTCGCCAGGCGGGCGGCAAGGGCTTGAACGTCACCGTGCCGTTCAAGGAGGAAGCCTATCGTTATGCCACGCGCAAAAGCGAACGCGCCGAAGCCGCCGGCGCAGTCAACACGCTCAAGTTCGACAACGGCCTGATCATGGGCGACAACACCGACGGCGCCGGCCTGGTACGCGACCTCACCGCCAACCTGAAACTGCAATTGAACGGCAAGCGCATCCTGCTGATGGGCGCGGGCGGCGCCGCGCGCGGCGTAATCGGCCCGCTGCTGGCAGAAAAACCGGCCGCACTGTCACTGGCCAACCGCACGGTGGAAAAGGCGCTGCGGCTCGCCGGGCTGTTCGATGGGAAAATCAGCGGCGTTTCCTACGCAGCCTTGTCCGGCGAGCGTTTCGATGTCGTCATCAACGCCACCGCCGCCAGCCTGAAAGGCGAACTGCCGCCTTTGCCGGACCAGCTGTTCAACCCCGGCGCGCTGGCCTACGACATGATGTACGGTGCCGAAACGAGTTTCATGGCCTGGGCAAGACGGCATGGCGCGTCACAAGTCGCGGACGGCCTCGGCATGCTGGTGGAACAGGCAGCGGAAAGCTTTTTCCTGTGGCGCGGCGTGCGGCCTGACACGGCCCCGGTAATCCAGAAACTCAGACCCTCCGCATGAAAGCCATCTGGGGCGGATTGTGGCGTGCGGCGCTGATCCTGCTGGGCCTGTTCCTGGCCTGGCAGGTATGGCTGTTCGCGCATGTCCTGTGGTGGATCGACCACAATCCGACTTCCAGCGCCTTCATGCAAGCGGGGCTGGCGCGCCTGCAGGAGCAGAAACCCGACGCCAGGCTGCGCCACCGCTGGGTCCCCTATGAAAAAATCTCCGTCCACCTCAAGCGCGCCATCATCGCGGCGGAGGACTCGAGGTTCCTGGACCATGAAGGCTTCGACATCGAAGGCATCCAGAAGGCGGTGGAAAAGAACCTGAAAAAAGGCCGTCTCGTCGCCGGCGGCTCGACCATCAGCCAGCAGCTGGCGAAAAACCTTTTCCTTTCTTCCGACCGCAGTTTCGTCCGCAAGGGCCAGGAAGCCATCATCACCCTGATGATCGAATCGACCTGGGGCAAGCGCCGTATCCTCGAGGTGTATTTGAACATCATCGAATGGGGCGATGGCGTTTACGGGGCCGAAGCCGCTTCGCAGCGCTACTTCAAAAAATCCGCCGCCGGCCTCACGCGCGGCCAGGCCGCCGCGCTGGCCGCCATGGTGCCCAATCCGCGCTGGTTCGAGGACAACCGCGCGTCAGGCAGATACGTGCGCCGCGTGGCCACGATCTCAAAGCGCATGCAACAGGTGCAAGTGCCTAAATAGCCCTGCGCCCGCCGGACTGATTTTCTCCCCCGCGAAATTCGGTCTGACAGACTGCCGGCCGCGTTAGAATGGCGCAAATTTCACCGCGCGCCATGACCGAAGAATACGACACCCGCCAACACGAAAGCCTGGACGAACACCTGCGCCAGGTGCAGGCCCTGCTCGCCAGGCAGAAGCTGGTGGAAGAGCTCGTGCATCGCCAGGGCGGGCCGCGCCAGGACCTGGTCGAATCGCTGGTGCACAAGCAGAACCTCGCCGAGCTGCAGAAGAAGCTCGACGGGTTGCACCCGGCCGACGTCGCCCACATTCTCGAAGCCCTGCCTCTCGACGAACGCCTGCTGGTGTGGGATCTCGTCAAGGCCGAACGCGACGGCGAAATCCTGGTGGAAGTGTCCGACTCGGTGCGCGAGTCGCTCATCGCCAGCATGGACAACGCCGAACTGCTGGCGGCTGCCGAAACGCTGGACACCGACGAACTCGCCGACATCGCGCCCGACCTGCCNNCTGATGGATTTCGACATGGTCACCATTCGCGCCGACGTGACGCTGGAAGTGGCCTTGCGCTACCTGCGTCGCCTGGGCGGCCTGCCCGACCAGCTCGACAAGCTGTTCGTGGTCGAGCGCGACGATCACCTCATCGGCGTGCTGCCCTTGAAACGCCTGCTCACGACCGACCCTGAAGCCACGGTCGCGGCCGTCATGATCGAGGACTTCGTCAGTTTCCACCCGGACGACGATGCGCATGAAGCGGCGCAGGCTTTCGAACGCTACGACCTGGTGATGGCGCCGGTGGTCGACGCGCAGAAACGCCTGATCGGACGGCTTACCGTCGATGCCGTAGTCGACTACATCCGCGAATCCGCCGATGCCGACATGCTGTCGATGGCCGGCCTGAAGGAAGAGGAGGACCTGTTCTCCTCGGTCTGGCGCTCGGCCAAGAACCGCTGGATGTGGCTGGCGGTCAATCTTTGCACCGCCTTCGTCGCCTCGCGCGTGATCGGCGCGTTCGAAGGCAGCATCGAAAAACTTGCCGCCCTGGCGGCGCTGATGCCGATCATTGCCGGCATCGGCGGCAACACCGGAAACCAGACCATCGCCCTCATCATCCGCGGCCTGGCGCTTGGCCAGATCACCCAGGCAAACGCGCGCCGGCTGATCGCCAAGGAACTCGGCATCGCCCTGTTGAACGGCCTGGTATGGGGCTCGGCGGTCGGCGTTTTCGCCTGGCTGCTGTACGACAACCGCGCGCTGGGCGGCGTAATGGCGCTCGCCATGCTCTTGAACTTCATCGTCGCCGCGCTTGCCGGCATTTTCATCCCGATGACGCTGGAACGCATGAAGCGCGATCCGGCAATCGGCTCCTCGGTACTGCTGACCTTTACCACTGACAGCATGGGCTTCTTTATTTTTCTGGGTCTAGCCACCCTGATCCTGCTCTGATGGCCAAACGACCGCTTCGCATCGCCGCCAACACCCTGAAGCGCAAGCGCAACATCAGCGGCAAGACGCTCTACATGCGCCTGCTCAAGTATGCGCGGCCGCACTGGAAGATACTTTTGGCCGCAGTCTTCGCCAACGCCATCACCGCCGCGATCGAGCCCATCCTGCCCGCGCTGTTCAAGCAGATGCTGGATGAAGGTTTCGTGGCCAAAAACCAGGATTGGCTAATTTGGATGCCCGCCGGCATCATGGCCATCCTGCTGCTGCGCGGCCTCGCCGGTTTTGCTTCCAGCTACGCCATCGCATGGATCGACACCCGCCTGGTGCAGGATTTGCGCGAAGCCATGCACACGAAGCTTCTATCGCTCCCCGTGACCTATTTCGACAACGTCAGCACCAGCCAGCTCACGGCGCACGTCGCCTTCAACGTCGGGCAGGTCATGAAGGCCACCACCACGGGCCTGACCACGCTGACCAAGGACACGCTCACGATCATCGCCCTGATGGGCTATCTGCTGTGGACCAACTGGCAACTCACGCTCATCATCTTCGTCGCCTTCCCGCCCATCGTCCTCGTCGTGCGCAAAATCAGCAAGCGCCTGCGCTCGCTTTCGCGCGCCGCCCAGATCAATGTCGGCATGCTGACCGAGTCGCTCAGCGAGTCGCTGTCGGCGCACCGCCTGGTACGAATATTCGACGCCAAGCCTTATGAAACCGAGCGCTTCCACGAACGCGCCAACACAGCGCGGAAACTTGAAATGAAGCGCATCGTCGCACTGGGCGCGAACACGCCGATTGTCGAAATCCTCGCCGCGATACCCTTGGCCATTATTTTCTACATCGCCATGCACCAGGCGATCAGCGAGCAAACCACGGTGGGCGGATTCGTTTCTTTCTTCATCGCCATGATGCTGCTGTTCCCCCCCTTGAAGCGCCTGACCACGCTGAACGACATCCTGCAGCGCGGGCTGGCCTCGGCCGAAGTGGTGTTCGAGGTTCTCGACGAGGTTCCCGAGGCCGATCAGGGCACGCGCGCAGCCGGGAAACTCGACGGCGACATCCGCTTCGATCATGTCAGCCTGTCCTATCCCGGCAAGCCCCAGCCCGCGCTGATCGACATCGACCTGCACATACGGCCCGGCGAGACCCTGGCGCTGGTGGGCGGATCGGGTGCGGGCAAGACCAGCCTGGTCAGCCTGCTGCCGCGTTTCTATGCCCCCGGCGAGGGACGCCTGCTGTTCGACGGGGTGCCTGCCGAGGACTATACGCTCGCCAGCCTGCGCGCCAACATCGCCAGCGTGTCGCAGGAAATCGTCCTGTTCAACGACACCTTGCGCAACAACATCGCCTATGGCGCAAAACGCGGCGCCAGCGACGAGGAGATACGCAAGGCGGCGGAAGCGGCGCATGCCTGGGAGTTCATCATCCGCCTGCCCGAGGGACTGGACACCCTGATCGGCGAAAACGGCGTCAAGCTCTCCGGCGGCCAGCGCCAGCGCATCGCCATCGCGCGCGCGCTGCTGAAAGATGCGCCCATCCTGATTCTGGACGAAGCCACCTCGGCGCTCGACACCGAATCCGAGCGCCACGTGCAGGCCGCCCTGGAAAACCTCATGCAGGGGCGCACGACCATCGTCATCGCGCACCGTCTGTCCACCATCGTCAAGGCCGACCGCATCGTGGTCATGGAGCATGGCCGCATCGTTGAAATCGGCAAACATGGTGACCTGCTCGCACTGAGCGGCCGCTACGACCAGCTCTACCGCATGCAATTCGGCGCAGCCAACCCCCCTGACAAAGGGGGCGGCGCGTAACGCCGGCGGATTTTGGAAACGCCCGAACCTTCCCCTGCTCCGCCCAGATCGCTGCTTTCCGCCGCCGGCCGCGCCATCGGCGACTTCGGCATGATCCGCGACGGCGACCGCGTGCTGCTCGGACTCTCGGGCGGCAAGGACTCGCTCTCGCTGCTGCATGTGCTCCTGCATCTGCAGAAAAGGGCGCCGATCAAGTTCGAACTGGCCGCCTGCACCGTTGATCCCTGCTCGCCGGAATTCGATCCGAGCCCGCTCAAGGCCTACATGGCCGAGCTCGGCGTGCCGTACTTCTACGACCGCCAGGACATTGTCGGCGAGGCGCAGAAGACGCTCAACAAGGATTCCGACTCCTTCTGCGCCTATTGCTCGCGCATGCGCCGCGGCATCCTCTACCGAGTGGCGCGGGAACAGAAATACAACGTGCTTGCACTCGCCCAGCACCTGGACGACCTCGCCGAAACCCTGATGATGTCGATGTTCTTCGGCGGCAAGATGCGCACCATGCAGGCGCACTACCTGATCGACGCCGGCGACCTGCGCGTCATCCGCCCCTTCGTCTACGCGCGCGAGCGCCAGACCCGCGATTTCGCGCACAAGGCCGGCCTGCCCGTGATCAGCGAGAACTGCCCGGCCTGCTTCGCGGTGCCGACCCAGCGCTTCGCCATGAAGCAGATGCTGGCCGAGCAGGAAAAGCTGCATCCGAAGTTGTTTGCCAGCCTGCTGACGGCGA
>DISR01000045.1:0-1043 GCA_002421825.1 Thiobacillus sp. UBA6205
GCGGCGTCGATCATGTCCGGCGTGGTGCCGATGATGGGCACGCCGTTCTTTTCCAGGTCGCGCGCCAGCTTGAGCGGGGTCTGGCCGCCGTACTGCACGATCACGCCGACGGGTTTTTCGATGCGCACCACTTCCAGCACGTCTTCCAGGGTCAGAGGCTCGAAGTACAGGCGGTCGGAAGTGTCGTAGTCGGTGGACACGGTTTCCGGGTTGCAGTTGACCATGATGGTTTCAAAACCGTCTTCCTTCATGGCGAAGGCGGCATGCACGCAGCAATAGTCGAATTCGATGCCCTGGCCGATGCGGTTCGGCCCGCCGCCCAGCACCATGATCTTCTTGCGATCGGTGGGATTGGCCTCGCACTCTTCCTCGTAGGTCGAGTACATGTAGGCCGTGGGCGTGGCGAATTCCGCCGCGCAGGTATCCACCCGCTTGTATACCGGATGCACGCCCAGTTCGAAGCGGCGCGCACGCACGGCATGCTGGTCGGTGTTCAGCAATTTGGCGAGGCGCCGGTCGGAAAAACCCATGCGCTTGAGGCGCCACAGCCGATCCTTGTCCAGATCGGCCAGCTTGGCGGATTTGAGTTCGTTCTCGGTCTCGACGATCTCCTGGATCATGTGCAGGAACCAGGGATCGATGTGGGTGAGCTGGTGGATCTCTTCCAGGCTCATGCCGATGCGAAAGGCATCGGCCACGTACCAGATGCGCTCGGCGCCGGGATCACCCAGTTCGGCCTCGATGGTGTCCTCGTCGGCGGTCTTCTCGTCGAGGCCGTCGGCACCGACTTCCAGCCCGCGCAGCGCTTTTTGCAGCGACTCCTGGAAGGTGCGGCCGATCGCCATGACCTCGCCCACCGATTTCATCTGCGTGGTCAGGCGGCTGTTGGCGTGGGGAAACTTCTCGAAGGCGAAGCGCGGGATCTTGGTGACGACGTAGTCGATCGAGGGCTCGAACGAAGCCGGGGTGGCGCCGCCGGTGATGTCGTTGGCCAGTTCGTCCAGGGTGTAGCCCACCGCCAGCTTGGCCGCCACCTTGGCGAT
>DISR01000045.1:1108-3066 GCA_002421825.1 Thiobacillus sp. UBA6205
CGCATGATCTGGTATTCCTTGTCGGTCAAGGTCTGCGCCGGCGCGACGGTGATGGAATCGCCGGTGTGCACGCCCATGGCGTCGAAGTTCTCGATCGAGCAGATGATGATGCAGTTGTCCTTGCAGTCGCGCACCACCTCCATCTCGTATTCTTTCCAGCCGATCAGCGATTCCTCGATCAGCAGTTCACTGGTGGGCGAAGCTTCCAGCCCGCGGGTGCAGATCTCGACGAATTCTTCCATGTGGTAGGCGATGCCGCCGCCGGTGCCGCCCATGGTGAAGGATGGGCGGATGATGACCGGGAAGCCGAGGCCGGCCTGGACCTGCTTGGCTTCTTCCATGCTGTGCGCGATGCCGGAACGTGCCGAGCCGAGGCCGATCCTGGTCATGGCCTGCTTGAACTTCTCGCGGTCCTCGGCCTTGTCGATGGCTTCCTTCCTGGCGCCGATCATTTCCACGCCGAACTGTTCCAGCACTCCATGCCTGGCGAGGTCGAGCGCGCAATTCAGTGCGGTCTGCCCCCCCATGGTCGGCAACAGCGCGTCGGGGCGCTCCTTCTCGATGATCTTCGCCACCACCTGCCAGGTGATCGGCTCGATGTAGGTCACGTCCGCCATGTCGGGGTCGGTCATGATGGTCGCCGGGTTGGAGTTGACCAGGATGACCTTGTAGCCTTCTTCCTTCAGCGCCTTGCAGGCCTGTGCGCCGGAATAGTCGAACTCGCACGCCTGGCCGATGATGATGGGCCCCGCGCCGATGATAAGGATGCTGTGGATGTCTGTTCTTTTTGGCATGTCAGCGGGACTTCTCTTCCATCATCGACACGAAGCGGTCGAACAAATAACCGACGTCGTGCGGGCCGGGGCTCGCTTCCGGGTGGCCCTGGAAGGAAAAGGCCGGCGCATCGGTGCGGGCGATGCCCTGCAGGCTGTTGTCGAACAGCGAGACGTGCGTGGGCTTGAGGTTGGACGGCAGGGTCGCGGCATCGACCGCGAAGCCGTGGTTCTGGCTGGTAATCGCCACGCGCCCGGTTTCCAGGTCTTTCACCGGATGGTTGGCGCCGTGGTGGCCGAATTTCATCTTCACCGTTTTTGCGCCCGAGGCCAGCCCCAACAGCTGGTGGCCAAGACAGATGCCGAACATCGGCGTCCTGCTGTCGACGATGTCGCGGATGGCCTGGATGGCGTAATCGCAGGGCTCAGGGTCGCCCGGGCCGTTGGAGAAGAACACGCCATCCGGCTTCATGGCCAGTACTTCGGCGGCCGGGGTCCTGGCCGGCACCACCGTCAGGCGGCAGCCGCGCGAGGCGAGCATGCGCAGGATGTTGCGCTTCACGCCATAGTCGTAGGCGACGACATGGAACTTGTCCTGCGCCGGCGGCACATAGCCTTCGCCGAGTTTCCACTCGCCTTCGCCCCATTCGTATTTTTCCGCGGTGGTCACTACCTGCGCCAGATCCATGCCGGCCAGACCGGGGAAGGCACGCGCATTTGCCAGCGCTTCCGCCTCGTCGACGCGGCCGGCCATGATGCAGCCGTTCTGGGCGCCCTTTTCTCGCAGGATGCGGGTGAGCCGGCGCGTGTCGATATCGGCGATGGCGACGATGTCATGGCTCACCAGATATTCGCCCAGCGACTGGTTGGCGCGGAAATTGGAATGCAGGCGCGGCACGTCGCGCACCACCAGGCCGGCCGCATAGGGACGGTCGGCTTCGACATCCTCGACGTTGATGCCGTAGCTGCCGATGTGAGGATAGGTCAGAGTGACGATCTGGCGGGTATAGGAGGGGTCGGTCAATATTTCCTGGTACCCGGTGAGCGCGGTATTGAACACCACCTCGCCGGTCGTGATGCCATCGGCGCCGATGGAAAGTCCGCGAAACACCGAGCCGTCGGCAAGCGCAAGAAGGGCGGGCTGGGCCTTGGGCACAGGTAACTCCAAAAATTTTTGCAGGGTGT
>DISR01000093.1 GCA_002421825.1 Thiobacillus sp. UBA6205
CGATCTTGATGAAGGGCGCGTTGGCAAGCCGCGCCAGGCGACGCGCGATCTCGGTCTTGCCCACGCCGGTGGGGCCGATCATGAGGATGTTCTTGGGCGTGATCTCGTGCCGCAGCGGCTCAGCCACCTGCGCCCGCCGCCAGCGGTTCCTGAGCGCCACGGCCACCGCCTTCTTGGCCTCGTTCTGGCCGACGATGTGCTTGTCGAGTTCGTGGACGATTTCCTGGGGGGTGAACTGGGTCATGGCTGCTAGGGGCTAGGAATTAGGGGCTAGGGGTTAGGGGGAGGGCGTGGCCGAAGGCCACGTAATTTTCAGAGCGCGAAGCACATCCCCTAGTTCCTAACCCCTAAATCCTGGCCCCTCATAAGGTTTCAATAACGTGATTCTGATTCGTATAAATGCAGATGTTCCCGGCAATCTTCAGGCTCTCGGCCACGATGTCGCGGGCGGTCAGTTCGCTGTGGTTGAGCAGCGCGGAAGCGGCGGCCTGGGCATAGGCGCCGCCGGAGCCGATGGCGGCGATGCCCTGTTCCGGCTCCAGCACGTCGCCGTTGCCGGTGAGGATCAGGGTGCTGGTCTGGTCGGCCACGGCGAGCATGGCTTCCAGGCGCCGCAGCACGCGGTCGGTGCGCCAGTCCTTGGTGAGGTCGACCGCGGCGCGCACCAGGTGGCCCTGATGCTTTTCCAGCTTGGCCTCGAAGCGTTCGAACAGGGTGAAGGCGTCGGCGGTGGCGCCGGCAAAGCCTGCCAGCACGCGGTCCTGGTACAGCCGGCGAATCTTGCGCGCGGTCGACTTGATGACGATGCTGCCCAGGGTGACCTGGCCGTCGCCGCCGAGTGCGACCTGGTCGCCGCGACGGACGGAAAGAATGGTGGTGCCGTGATATTGATCCATACCTTCGGGGAAATGGTGGCAGGCCCGATAGCGTTCAAGCCCTGAGTGAAAAAATCAGACCAGTTTTGCCGGAACCATCCTGGCCAACTGGTCGATGCCCATGACGCGGAACAGTTCGTTTACCAGGGCGTTCTGCCCTTGCAGGGTGATGGTCTTGCCGTTGCCGAGAATCTGCATGAGCTGGCCGATCAAATGGCCGACAAAGGCGTAATCGACGCGGGTGACTGCCGAACAATCCACGACCACGTCGGGGCGGGACTCGGCGTACTGCATCAATCTGGCAATCTGTTCCTGGCTGGTTTCCGAAATCACGCCGCTGAGGGCAAAAGCATCCTTGGGGATGTCCGGCACGGGGGCGGCCACCTCCTGGGCGGCCAGCACGTTTTCCCAGGAAGGGGGTGAAAGTTCGAAGGCCACGGCAAAGTCGACGGCCAGGTTCTCGAAATCCTCCTGCTTGCCGAGCATCTGGTAAACGGCCAGCAGCATCTGCCAGTAGCCCTGCGTGCCGGGTTCGGGCTGGGTGCGCGATTTAAGCAGTTCGATGATCGAACTGGCGCCGCTGACCTGGAATTTGAGCTTGGTCTTGCGGGTTTTTCCGAGCATGTCGGCCATGGCTTGGGCGCCCGCCTGGTCGACATTGGCTACCTGGGAAAAATCGAGTTGCAAGGTCGCGTCCTTCTCCAGGCTGGCCAGAATGTGCGAAAGCTTTTCCCCTATGCTGCCGTCCAGCTCGGCGGGCAGCACCAGCGGGCGCGATACGCCCTTGCCTTTCTTGGCCTTGTCCTCGCGAGCCTTCCAGACGGGCGGCGAACACTCGAAGCGCATGGCGAATTCAAGGGCCAGCTTCTCGAAATCCGCCTCCCGCTGGGCAAGACGATACAAATCGAACAGCATGTGCCAGGCACGCGGGTCATTGCCGATGAGCAGGCTTCTCAACAGGGCCTCGGCATTGTCCGGCTGGTTGCTGGCGTACAGCATGGCGGCCTCGTCGATGGCCGATTCGCCGGAGCTGCCGACCTCCTCCACCACGATGCCAAAGCTGCCCGGCGAGCCGGGAGTGAGGGTCCCGAAGTCGGTATAGGGCTCCTCGGTTTTCTGGTGGGGGGCCTGCTCGGGATCCGGTTTGTTTCTGTCTTTGCGGAAAAATGGGATAGCCATGATGTTGCGGCCGTACGTCCCTGGGGTTTTGTCTCGAATCGGTATGATACTTTGCTTTTACCGACCAGTGGTCGGTATTTACGGCTTAACGGCGCCATGCAGGGTTTCGTTCGGGGGGGCCAGGCTTGCGGCCTGGGTGAAATCCGTCAGTACCTTGGCGACGAATTCGGGGTCCAGATCGCGCACGATGAATACGAAGCGGCTGCGGCGGTCATCGCTGGGCCAATCTTCAAGCTCTGCTTCCGGATATAGCACATGCTGCACCCCATGCAGGATCGTGGGTTTGTCATGGCCGGCCAGATTGACGATGGCCTTGAAGCGCAACAGGTATTCGGAACGGAAGCCGACCAGCATTTCCAGCGCGGCCTGCAGGCCGGCAGGCGGAATGGGCTCGTCGATGACGACGGAAAAGGAGCGGATGCGGTTGTCGTGGCCGTCAGCCGCGGCTTTCTTGCCCATGGCGCTGCCAGCCTTGACCGGCTTGTAGCGCTGCTCGTTCAGCCATTTCTGCACGTCCGGCACCTTGTCACGGAGATTGAACAGTCCCAGGTTCAGGACGCGCTCGAAATCCATTTCTCCCTTGACTGCAGCCATCTGTTCCGCCGCCGGGTTGAGTGCGGAAAGCCTTGCCTGCAAAGCGCTCAGGTCGGCTGCCGCAGCCAGGTCGGTCTTGGTGAGGATGAGCTTGTCCGCCACCGCCACCTGCCGCTGCGCCTCGAAATAACTGTCCAGCTGCGCTTCGCCCAGCACCGCGTCCACGGTAGTCACCACGCCGTCCATGCGGAAGCGTGCGCGTACCCAGGGGTCGTTGAGCAGGGTGTCGAGGATGGGGGCGGGGTCGGCGATGCCCGTGGTCTCGATCACCACGCGCTCGAAGCGGGGGATGTCACCGCGCTCGCGCGCCATATAGAGATTCTTCAGGGTTGGCGACAGCGTGCCGACCACGGTGCAACACACGCAGCCGCCCGACAGCACCGCCATCGGGCCTTCCATTTTTTCCAGCAAGTCGTGGTCCAGGCTGATTTCACCGAATTCGTTCATCACCACGGCGGTGCGCGGCAGGTGGCGGATCAGCTGGTTGAGCAGCGTGGTCTTGCCGCTGCCCAGGAATCCGGTCAACAGGGTTACCGGGAGCAGTTCGGGAGAAGGTGGGGAAGGAAGAGGCATAAAACAGAAAATAAATTTAAAGACAAAAA
Organism: Thiobacillus sp. UBA6205; assembly: GCA_002421825.1. Lineage (GTDB taxonomy): Bacteria > Pseudomonadota > Gammaproteobacteria > Burkholderiales > Thiobacillaceae > UBA6918. The sequence goes on from DISR01000093.1 coordinate 3,251, forward strand.
TAACCACGGGGGACACGGGGAGCACGGGGAAGACAATAAGCAAAAAACGAATTATTCGGTTTTGATTCTTGCCTTATATGGTTTGTTTTTCCCCGTGTCCCCCGTGCTCCCCGTGGTTAACTGGTTTTTTTCAGTTTTACTTACGCTTGGCGCGCGGATGCGCGGTGTCGTACACCTTGGCCAGATGCTGGAAGTCGAGGTGGGTATAGACCTGCGTGGTGCTGATGTTGGCGTGGCCGAGCATTTCCTGCACGGCCCTGAGGTCGCCGGAGGATTGCAACACGTGGGTGGCGAAGGAATGGCGCAGCATGTGGGGGTGCACATGCACGTCCAGCCCCGCTTTCCTGGCCCAGCGGTCCAGGCGCAGCGCGACCTGCCGGTGGGTCAGGCGTCCGCCGTTGCGGCTCACGAACACGGCTTTTTCTTCCGGTTTCGCCATGCCGTGGCGTATGCCCAGCCAGGCGTCGATTGCCGTGCGCGCCTTTTCGCCCACCGGCACGATGCGGGTCTTGCTGCCCTTGCCGGTGACGCTGGCCTCGCCGGCCGACAAGTCCAGCGCAGAAATATCGAGTCCGGTGAGTTCGGCCAGGCGCAGGCCGGAGGAATAGAACAGTTCGAACATGGCCTTGTCGCGGGCTTCCAGCGCGTCCTCGGGCGCGCGGTCGAGCAGTTGCGCACAGGCGTCGGGCGACAGCGCCTCGGGCAGGGCGCGCCGCGCCTTGGGCGGGCGCAGGTCGCCGCAGGGGTTGCCGGCAAAACCCAGGCGCTTGCAGGCGAAGCGGTAAAAGCCGCGCCAGGCGGAAAGCCGGCGCGCCAGGCTCTTGGCCGACAGGCCCTGGCCGTGAAGGCGGGCGATGAAATGGCGGATCTGATTGCTGTCGAGCGCCTGCAAGTCCGTGTCTTGCGCCAGTTCGATCAGGCTGGCGAGGTCGCGCTGGTAGCTCTCCACCGTNNGAGGAAAGGCGGTTTACTCATGTCCTCTTGTCCTCCTTGTTCGGCGTTGCCTTTTGAATTCATTTCTAACCCAGTCGCGTCAGCGCTGCGCCGATGAGTTGGCCCAGGCGATCCAGGTAGAGCGTGCCCATTTCCGGATAGAAGCGCTTGGCGTCTTCCGAGGCCAGCACCAGGAGGCCCACGCTGCGCTCGCCGCGCAGGGGGATGGCGGCGAAGGATTTCAGGTGGGCGGCGGCTTCGCCGAACCACTCGCTGGCTTCTTCGTGGCGCAGCGCGCCGCAGGAAGGGTGCATCTGCGCGTCGACTTCGCTTCTCAATTTCTCGCTCACGGGCTGCGCCGGGGTGTTCCAGATGCGGATGGCGTGATGCGGCACCGCGAAGCCTTCCCGAAGATGGCGGTCGAGCGCGGCGAACAGGGCGGGCAGGTCGCGTGCCGCCACGATGTCCAGGGTCAGGCGGTGCATCTTTTCCGAGATGCTGTCGTTTTCCTCGCCAAAGCGAATCAGCTCGGCAAGTTTGCCTTCGAGCAGCTGCACCTTGTCGCGCATCGACAGCACCTGGCGCTCGGTGATGGAAATCGCGTGCGTGCCGTGCGGATGAGTGATGCTGAGCGTGGTGAGCAGGTCGGGATACTGGTTGAAGAAATCCGGATGTTCACCAAGGAAATCCGCCACTTGGGCTGCGTCCATTGTCATCTCCATGCCTTGCCTTTTTAGGGGGTCAGTGTGCCTTCGAATACGGTTTCCGCCGGCCCGGTCATCATGACCGGGCTGCCCTCGCCCTGCCATTCTATGGCCAGGTTGCCGCCGCGCGTTTCCACCTCGACGTGCGCGTCCAGAAGGCCGCGCGTGATGCCCGCGACCGCGGCAGCACAGGCGCCGGTGCCGCAGGACAGCGTTTCGCCCGCACCGCGCTCGAACACGCGCAGGCGGATGCGGCCGCGATCGACGATCTGCATGAAGCCTGCATTCACCCGCTGCGGAAAGCGCGGGTGATGCTCGATCAGCGGCCCCTGCTCGAGCACCGGCGCGCTGTCGACGTTTTCGACTGCCTGCACCGCGTGCGGATTGCCCATGGACAGCGCGCTGATCGTGATCATGCTGCCCCCTGCTTCGAGTTCATAAGCAGGCTGGCGGCTGGGCGCATCGAAAGGAATGTCAGCCGGCTCGAAGCGCGGCACGCCCATGTTGACGGTGACGCGGCCGTCGGCCTCCAGGCGCGGCTCGATCAGCCCGCTTTTGGTCTCGACGGCGATTGCGGTCTTTTTGGTCAGACCCTTGTCGACCACGAAGCGCACGAAGCAGCGCGCGCCGTTGCCGCATTGCTCGACTTCGCCGCCGTCGGCGTTGAAGATGCGGTAGCGGAAATCGGCCGCGGGATTCTGCGCCTTTTCGACCAGCAATAATTGGTCGCAGCCCACGCCGAAATGGCGATCGGCAATGGCGCGGATTTGCGCCGGACCGAGATTGACCGCTTGGTTGACGCCGTCGATGACGACGAAGTCGTTGCCGGCGCCGTGCATTTTGGTGAAATTCAGTTTCACGTCATCAGGTCCATGTAGTCCTTGTAAATGCAGCGGTCCATGACTACCGTCAATCCGGCCGCACGGGCATTTTCTGCGGCCGTTTCGTTGACCACGCCTTCCTGCAGCCAGATGGCAGGGCATTTTATCCGCAGGCAGGATGCGACGGTTTCAGGCACGTGCTCCGGCGCGCGGAACACGTCCACCAGATCGACCGCGAAGGGGATGTCTTCCAGTTTGGCATAGGCAGGCTCGCCGAGGATTTCGCCGACCGCCGGGCGCACCGGCACGATGCGAAAACCGAAGCGCTGCAGGTTGCGCGCCACGAAATGGCTGGGGCGATCGGCCCTGGGCGACAGGCCCACCACGGCGATGGTGCGGGTCTTTTGCAGCAGTTCGCGGATTTCCGGAGGTTTCGGGTTCAGAAACATGGCGTCAAATCCCCTGGCGGCACAGCTGTGCACAGGTGTCAATCATACAGCCCCGCCTCGCCCTCGGGGCGGGTCTTGAAGCGTCGATGTGTCCACAGGTATTGCTCGGGCATTTCACGCACGCGCTCCTCGATGAAGGCGTTCATGCGCCGGGTGTCGGCCTCGAGGTCGCCGGAGGGAAAGTTGTCCCAGGCGGGATAAAACTGCATCACGTAGCCTTGCCCGCCCGGCAACTGGCGGGTGACGGCCGGCACCACCTTCGCGCCTGCGACCCTGGCCAGGCGCGCGAGCGCCGGGATGGTGGCGGCGGAAATGCCGAAGAAGGGCACGAAAATGGATTCGCGCCGGCCGTAGTCCTGGTCGGGCAGGTAATAGAACGGCAGGCCGGACTGGATGATCTTGATCAGCGGGCGGATGCCTTCGTGGCGCGAAGCCAGCACGGTCCGGTTGAAGCGGCTGCGCGCATGCAGCAGGTGGCGGTCGGCAATATCGTTGCGGGCGCGGCTGTAGAGTGAGGCGATGCGGGTGAGCAGGGTCATCCTGACGCCACCCATGTCCAGCCCGATGAAATGCGGCGCCAGCAGAATGAGCGGCCGGCCCAGACAGGCCTCCAGATGCTCGCGCCCTTCGACGCGGATGAGTTTCTCCAGGCGGGAAGCCGGCGCCCACACGAGCAGGCCATGTTCCAGCGCCGCCCGCGCCGTCGCCTGCAGATTCTGTCGCAGCAGACGGCGGATTTCTGCCGGGCTTTTTTCGGGAAAGCACAGTTCCAGGTTGCGCCGCGCCACGCGCTTGCGCCGCTGCGCAAACAGGCAGGCCAGCCCGCCCAGCGCGTTGCCGATGGCCGCCTGCAATCCCAGCGGCAGCCAGTGGAACAGCCACAGCAGAAAGAAGCCCAGGCGGGTAAGAAAATGACCTTGGGCCGGCCTTTGCCCCTGCCCCGCTTGCCGGGGGAGGTTGGGAGGGGGTGGGGCGTTTTTCATTGGGGCGCCGTTTCCGGCGGCGGTTCCACGCCGCCCGGCTTCTTGTGGCGGTTGTAGCTCCACATGTACTGCGCCGGCAGCTTGCGTGCCACGCGCTCGACCTCGCGGTTGAGCGCGGCGGCGGCTTGCGCGCGGTCTTTCGGCAGCGGCGCCGAGAGCGGGTCGAAGTGGATGCGGTAACCGCGACCCCAGGGCAGGCGTTCGGCATAGACCATGAAGGGAATCGCGCCGGTGGACTGGATCAGCCGCACGGTCATGGTCGGGGTGTAGGCCCAGCGCCCGAAGAAAGGCGCCCACACGCCGTCGCCGATGCTGGCAACCTGGTCGGGCAGCACGCCGATGGCTTCGCCGCGCCTGAGCGCGCCGAGCAGGGCCTTCACGCCGGAGAGGTCGGTGGGCACCAGCCGCGCCTGGCCGCGTTCGCGCCCTTTGCGCATCAACTGATCTACCGCTTCCTGGCGTGCGGGTTTGTACATGGCGGTAAAAGGCTGGCGTGCCGCGATGTACTGGTTGATGATTTCCCAGCAGCCGATGTGCGGCGCCACCACGACCGCGCCGCGGCCGGCGCGCAGCGCCGCCTCGAACCGTTCCAGGCCCGTGGTTTCGAGCACCAGGCGCACCACTTTCTCCTGCGGCCGCAGCCAGATCGCCGCCAGTTCCATGACGCCCTTGCCGGTCTCGCCAATGACCTGGCCGAGCAGGTGCGGATGGCGCGCGAGCAGCCCGGTTTGCTGCAGGTTGTTCTTGAGGCGGGCGCGGTGGCGGCCGGGCGCGAGGTAGATGGCCCAGCCCAGGATAACGCCCAGACCGTGCAGCACGGGCAGCGGCAGCCAGGACAGGAGGCGGAAAAGACCTACCATCGTGCGGGTTGACGTGGCCGGCAGGACAGCGGCAAAATGATTTCAGCCGCCGTGTTAAAGCTGACAACTTGCGGGCGGGGTAAAAATACTGCTAAAGCGTCGACGCTCCGAGTTTCCCCAGGGCCGATCGCGCTGTTCAAGACGGGGAAATACGGAGTCATCATGCGGGAATATATTTTCACTTCCGAGTCGGTATCCGAAGGCCATCCGGACAAGATGGCCGACCAGATATCGGACGCCATTCTGGATGCGATTCTAACCCAGGACAAACACGCGCGCGTCGCCTGCGAGACGCTGCTGACCACCGGCCTGTGCGTGGTGGCGGGTGAAATCACCACCGATGCGGTGGTCAACTACACCCAGGTCGCGCGCGACACCATCAAGCGCATCGGCTTCGACAGTTCCGAAGTCGGCTTCGACTACCATACCTGCGCGGTAATGACCGCGATCGGCAAGCAGTCGCCCGACATCGCCCAGGGCGTGAACGAGGGCGAGGGCCTGTTCCTCGACCAGGGCGCCGGCGACCAGGGNNCTGATGTTCGGCTACGCCTGCAACGAAACGCCGCAGCTCATGCCGCTGCCGATCTATCTGGCCCACCGCCTGACCCAGCGCCAGTCCGAACTCAGGAAGGACGGGCGGCTGCCCTGGCTCAGGCCCGATGCGAAGTCGCAGGTGTCGGTGCGCTACGTCGACGACAAGCCCGCGCACATCGACACCGTGGTGCTGTCCACCCAGCACCATCCGGAAATTTCCCACGCCCAGCTGGCCGAGGCGGTGATCGAGGAAATCATCAAGCCGGTGCTGCCGAAAGACATGCTCAAGGCCGACACGCGCTATCTCGTCAACCCGACCGGCCGCTTCGTGGTGGGCGGGCCTATGGGCGACGCCGGCCTCACCGGCCGCAAGATCATCGTCGACACCTACGGCGGCGCGGCCCCGCACGGCGGCGGCGCCTTCTCCGGCAAGGACCCGTCCAAGGTCGACCGCTCCGCCGCCTATGCCGCGCGCTACGTGGCCAAGAACATCGTCGCCGCCGGACTCGCCGACAAATGCCTGGTGCAGGTGAGCTATGCCATCGGTGTGGCGCGGCCCACCTCGCTCATGGTGGAAACCTACGGCACCGGCAAGGTGTCGGAGCACAAGCTGGTCGAGCTGATCGAGCAGCATTTCGACCTCAGGCCCAAGGGCATCGTCCAGATGCTGGACCTCCTGCGCCCGATCTATACCCGCACCGCATCCTACGGCCATTTCGGTCGCGACGAGCCGGAATTTACCTGGGAAAATACCGACAAAGCTGCCGCACTGCGTGCGGCAGCCGGGCTGTAAGCCCGGCCCGCAGGGTATTTGTCGGCATTTCGGCGCAGGCTAACGTGAGCGCAGCGAACGTTAAGGCGCATAGCGCCGGCCGGAGCCAAACAACGGATAAAGCCGCTGCGCTGCGTGCATCTGCCGGCCTGTAAGCCCGGCCTGTGGGCATCCGCCGGAATCTGATAGAATTCAGCCACTTAAACATTTAACCAAGGAGCCATCATGGCCGAACGCAAACGCACCCGCCGCAATACCCTGGAGCGCCGCTGCCTGTCCAAGTCCTTCAAGCGCCTGTTCATGGGATCTTCCAAGACCGTGTTCAAGATGCTGGAAGGCGTCAAGCCGATCAAGGGCAAGATCGCCAACTAACAAATTGGCAAACTCTTTTCCGAGGAGCGTTGCAATCCGCTGATCAAAAGCGGGTCAGGCTCGGAAGGATGGCGGGGCAACCCGCCATTCCGTCAAAACGGCGCTCACGTCACTTCTTTTTTAGCTTGATCAGGGAAAGGAGGGCGTGATGAACGCCGCCACTCAAAATTCCGCTGCCAATTCTGCAGCACCACACGATTTCCACGTTGCCGACCTGGCCCTGGCCGGCTGGGGACGCAAGGAAATCGCCATCGCCGAAACCGAAATGCCCGGCCTCATGGCCATCCGCGAGGAATATGCGGCTGCACAGCCTTTGCGCGGCGCGCGCATTACTGGCAGTCTGCACATGACCATCCAGACCGCGGTGCTGATCGAGACCCTGCAGGCGCTGGGCGCCGAAGTGCGCTGGGCGTCGTGCAACATTTTCTCCACCCAGGACCACGCTGCCGCCGCGATCGCCGCCACCGGCACGCCGGTGTTCGCCTTCAAGGGCGAGTCGCTCAAGGAATACTGGGACTTCACCCACCGCATTTTCGAATGGCCTGACAACGGCTACTCGAACATGATCCTCGACGACGGCGGCGACGCCACGCTTCTCCTTCATCTCGGCGCGCGTGCGGAAACCGACAGCGCAGTGCTCAACCACCCCACCAGCGAGGAAGAGACGGTGCTGTTCGCCGCCATCAAGGCCAAGCTGGCGACCGATGCCAAGTGGTACTCCACGCGGCTGGCGCACATCAAGGGCGTGACCGAGGAGACCACCACCGGCGTGCACCGCCTGTACCAGATGCACGAGCGCGGCGAACTCAAGTTCCCCGCCATCAACGTCAACGATT
>DISR01000062.1:0-9947 GCA_002421825.1 Thiobacillus sp. UBA6205
CCCGCCGCGACGCCGGAAGACATTATGCTGCTGCGGGAAATTCGCGACAGCCTGAAAAAATAGGCCTGGCCACAAAACCCCAAAGCCTGAACACAGAGGGCACGGAGGCCGCAGAGGAAGGCAGGACAATGCGTCGCCTTCCGGTTTCCTCTGATCCCTCTGCCGCCTCTGTGTTATTGCAATGCCGTATCCCTTCAGTGCGCCGCTTCCCAGTTCGGGCCGCTGCCCACTTCGGCCTTCAGCGGCACTTTCAACTGCGCCACGCCGGCCATCAACTGCGGCAGGCGCGTACGCACGTCGGCCAGTTCATTTTCCGGCACTTCCAGCACCAGTTCGTCATGCACCTGCATGATCATTTTGCTTTGCAGCCCGTCCGCATCGAGCCAGCCCTGCACGGCAATCATGGACAGCTTGATGAGGTCGGCCGCGGTGCCCTGCATGGGGGCGTTGATGGCGGCGCGCTCCGCGCCCTGGCGGCGGGCAGGATTCTTCGAATTGATCTCGGGCAGGTACAGGCGGCGGCCGAACACGGTTTCCACGAAGCCTTGCGAGCGCGCCTGCTCGCGCGTGCGCTGCATGTAGTCGGCCACGCCGGGATAGCGCGCGAAATAGCGGTCGATGTAGGCCTGCGCGGCGCTGCGTTCGAGGTTGAGCTGCGAGGCAAGGCCAAAGGCCGACATGCCGTAGATGAGGCCGAAGTTGATGACCTTGGCCATGCGCCGCTGGTCCGAACTCACTTCATCCAGCGCCACGCCGAACACTTCGGACGCGGTCGCGGTGTGGATGTCGCGGTCTTCGGCGAAGGCCTTGAGCAGGCCCTCGTCGCCGGACAAGTGGGCCATGATGCGCAGCTCGATCTGCGAATAATCCGCCGACACGATCACCGACCCCGGCGGCGCGATGAAGGCCTCGCGGATGCGGCGCCCTTCCTGGGTGCGCACCGGAATGTTTTGCAAATTCGGGTCGGAACTCGACAGCCGGCCGGTGACCGCGGTGGCCTGCGAATAGCTGGTGTGCACCCTGCCCGTGCCGCGGTTGATCATCTGCGGCAGCTTGTCGGTATAGGTGGACTTGAGCTTGGCCAGCCCGCGGTATTCCAGCAGGGTCTTGGGCAGCGGATAGTCGGCGGCCAGGGTTTCCAGCACTTCCTCGTCGGTGGAAGGCTGGCCGCCGGGGGTTTTCTTGATCACCGGCAGCTTCATCTCGGTGAAAAATATTTCCTGGATCTGCTTGGGCGAATTCAGGTTGAACGGATGGCCGGCCAATTGAAAGGCCTGGTTCTCCAGCTTCAGCATGGCCTCGCCCAACTCGCGGCCCTGCGTGGCGAGTTTTTCGCGGTCAAGCAGCACGCCGTTGCGCTCCATGCGGAAGAGGATGTCGGCCACCGGCAGTTCGATGTTTTCATAAACCGCCTTCAACCCCGGCACCGGCTCGATTTGCGGGTACAGCGCCGCGTGCACGCGCAGGGTGACGTCGGCATCCTCGGCGGCGTACTGGGTGGCGGTGTCGAGGTCGACCTGGTCGAAGCCGATCTGCTTGGCGCCCTTGCCGGCGACATCGTGGTAGGTGATGACGGAAAGCGTGGTAAAGCGCGCGGCCAGGCTGTCGAGGTCGTGCGGCATGTGCGACTCGGCGACATAGGATTCGAGCAGGGTGTCGTGCACGACGCCCTTCAGGCGGATGCCGTGGTTGGCCAGCACATGGCGGTCGAACTTGAGGTTCTGCCCGATTTTCTGCGGGCGCTCGCTTTCCAGCCAGGGCTTGAGCCTGGCCAGCGCCGCTTCGCGATTCAGTTGGTCGGGCGCGCCCGGATAGCGGTGCGCCAGCGGCAGGTAGGCGGCCTCGCCCGCTGCCACGGCGAAGGACATGCCGACGAGTTCCGCCGTCATCGAATCGAGCGCCGTGGTTTCGGTATCGAAGCCGACCTGTTCGGCAGCGCGGATTTTCTCCAGCCAGGTTTCCAGCTGCGCCTCGCTCTGGATGCAAACATAATTGGCGCGGTGGTCGGCCGAGGGCGCGGTGGCTGGCATTCCTCCCCCGCCCGCATCGGCAGCCTCCTGCGCCTCGCCGGCCGCGCGCAGTTCGCGCAGCCAGGTGCGAAAGTCCTGGGCTTCGTAGAAATTCAGCAGTTTCTCGCGATCCGCTGCCTGCCTGGTGAGCGCCCCAGGCTCGAAAGCGAGGCCGACATCGGTCTTGATGGTGACGAGCTTGCGCCCCATGGGCAGCCAGTCCAGGGCCTTCCTGAGGTTCTCCCCCACCACGCCCTTGATCTCATTGGCGCGCGCGATGATCTCGTCGAGGCTGCCATATTCAGCCAGCCACTTGACCGCGGTTTTCGGGCCGACCTTTTCCACGCCCGGCACGTTGTCCACGCTGTCGCCGATGAGCGCGAGGTAATCGACGATGCGCGTCGCCGGCACGCCGAATTTTTCCTGCACGCCCTTTTCGTCGAGCACTTCGTTGCTCATGGTGTTGACCAGGATGACATGGTCGTTCACCAGCTGCGCCATGTCCTTGTCGCCGGTGGAGACGATGCTTCTCACGCCGTGCTTTTCCGCATGCCTGACCAGGGTGCCGATGACATCGTCGGCCTCGACGCCGTCGACGATGACAAGCGGCCAACCCAGCGCGCGGATGCCTTCGAACAGCGGCTCGATCTGCACCGAAAGGTCTTCGGCCATGGGCGGGCGGTTGGCCTTGTACTGCGGATACCAGTCCTCGCGGAAAGTTTTGCCCTTGGGGTCGAACACGCAGGCGATATAATCGGCCGGGTAATCCTTTTCCAGCTTTTTCAGCATGCTGATGACGCCGTAAACGGCGCCGGTAGGCTGGTTGTGGCGGTTGCGCAAGTCCGGCAGGGCATGGAAGGCCCGGTACAGGTAGGATGAGCCATCCACCAGCAGAAGGGTTTTGGGGGTCATAAGGAACCGAAATGAAAAACAAACTGCCCGAAATGGCCGATCCGCGCGGCACGGCGGAAATCGATTATTCGGCCCGCGAATCCTGGCGCCTGTTCGGCATTATGGCAGAGTTCGTCGAGGCGACAGAACGGCTGGCCGAGATCCGCCCGGCGGTGTCGATCTTCGGCAGCGCGCGCACGCCGCACGACCATGCCTACTACCTGCTCACCGAGCAGATCGCGCGCCAGCTGTCGGACGCGGGCTTCTCCGTCATTTCCGGCGGCGGCCCCGGCATCATGGAAGCGGCGAACAAGGGCGCCTACTTCGGCAGGTCGCCCAGCGTCGGCCTCAACATCCAGCTGCCGCACGAGCAGCACACCAACCTCTACCAGGACATCAGCCAGACCTTCCACCACTTCTTCGCGCGCAAGGTGATGTTCGTGAAGTTCGCCGCCGCCTACGTGGTCATGCCGGGCGGCTTCGGCACACTGGACGAACTCATGGAGGCGCTGACCCTGGTACAGACCGGCAAGACCCGCGCCATCCCCATCATTCTGGTCGGTTCGGCGTTCTGGTCTGGGCTGCTGGACTGGTTCAACCAGCGTCTGGTCGGGGAAGGCATGATCAACGCGCAGGACATGACCCTCATCCAGGTCATCGACAAGCCGGCGGACGTAGTCGAGGCCATCTTCAGCCACTATGAGAAGCGCGGCTTCACGCCGACCATGAGCGAGCGGGAAATCCAGCTCAACCTCTGATTTTGAGTGCTGATTAAGCTATTTTGAAAGTAGAATACCGACCGGACACCGACATGAAAAAAACCAGCCAAACCCTCCTTGCCGCCCTGATTCTGTCCAGCCTGCCGGCACTGGCCGCGGACAAGGCGCCCGCCCCTCCGCCAGGGAGCACGCCCGTTCCAGACGGCGCCCCCAGGCCCGGAGAAATCGAGGAACCCTCGATCACCATCCGCAGCCGCGGCGGCGAGCGCGTCGAAGAATACCGTTTGCGCGGCAAGCTTTACATGATTCGCGTCACCCCGCCCAGGGGCGCGCCCTATTATCTGATCGACCAGATGGGACGCGGCGAATTCACCCGCCACGAAGGCCCGGCAGCCCCGACCGCAGTGCCGCACTGGGTCCTGAAAACCTTCTAAACGGGCATGAGCGAAGAACTTCCGCGCCGCGTGCCGGCGGGAGCCGGTTTTGACTGGATGACAGGCTCGTTCAGGCTGTTCATCAAAAGTCCGCTCATGCTCGGCGCTGCGGCAGCGATCTTTCTCGGCGCACTGCTGATCCTGCAGCTCATTCCCTATGCCGGAGCAGGCCTCACCGAACTCCTCACCCCGCTGATGCTGGCGGGTTTCATGCGCGCGTTCCGCGCCATCGACGAAGGCGCCGAGCCGGAACTGCCCCAATTCGCCGCCGGCTTCCGCAGCCATGCCATCCCGCTCGCCATGGTCGGTGCGATCTACCTGGGCATCCTGCTCGCCATCTTGTGGCTGATGAAGCTGCTTGGCGTCGACTACGCCGCAATGCTGCAGGCCATGCAGGAAGGCGCCAGCCCCGAACAGGTTGCGCAAGGACTCGAGGGCAAGGGCATCATGCTGCTGCTGGGCCTGGCGCTGGTCATTCCGGCTGTCGCCGCCACCTGGTACGCTCCCGCGCTGGTGCTGTTCGGCAATGCAGGTCCGCTGCAGGCCATGGGTTTGAGCCTCAAGGCCTGTGTCAGGAACTGGCTGGCGCTGGCGGTCAACGGCGTTGCGCTGATTCCGGTATTCCTGCTGGCCCTGATTCCGGTCGTCGGCATGCTGATCGCCGTGCCCGTCATGCTCGGCACCGCCTACCTCGGCTATCAGGCGATGTTCGCTTCCAGGGGATAAAGCTAAAGAGCCTCACAAGGAGGACAAGAGGACAGGAGTAAATCGCTTTACGGTTTTTCCTCTTGTCCTCATGTCCTCTTTGTTCAAGATTTCTACGCCGCGCTCAGCTTGGCATACTCCAGCGCCAGCCATTTCACGCCGGCGTCGCGAAATTTCACCTGCACCCGCGCATCGCTGCCGCGCCCCTCGAATCCCAGGATCACGCCGCCGCCGAATTTGGGATGCGCGACGTTCTGCCCGACGGAAAAACCGGCCGCACCCGGGCTGCCCCCGCTGCATGAGGAAGCCGGCGCCGGTTCCTGCGCCCAGGCGGCGCGGCGCTTGTTGAGCGGCAACAAGAGATTTTCGGGCAACTCGGACAAGAAGCGCGACGGCAGGCCGTAGCGCACCTGGCCGTGCAGCATGCGCGATTGCGCGTGGGTGAGGTACAAACGACGGCGCGCACGCGTGATCGCCACGTACATCAGGCGGCGCTCCTCCTCCAGGCCGTCGGCGTCGGCGAAGCTCTGCTCGTGCGGGAACAGGCCTTCCTCGAGGCCGGTGATGAACACGCTGTGGAACTCCAGGCCCTTGGCGGCGTGCACGGTCATGAGCTGCAGCGCATCGGCGCCCTCACCGGCCTGATGCTCGCCCGCCTCCAGCGCGGCGTGGGCGAGGAAGGCCTCCATCACGCTCTGGCCTTCCTCCACCACGGCTTCAGGATCCTGCTCGAACAGCGCAGCGGCGTTGACCAGTTCGTTGAGGTTCTCGAGGCGATCCTGGCCGTCCTTTTCGTTCAGGTAGTGGTCGGCCAGGCCGGAGAGATTGATGACCTGTTCCAGGGTTTCCGCGAGCGACAGGCCTTCGATCGCCTCGCGCGCCTTTTCGATCAGATTCACGAATGCCGGCAGGCCCTTGGCGGCATCGCGCTTGGCTGGATTAATTTTTCCGGCACTTTGCGCCTGCGCCGCCAGCCACAGGCTGACGCCGCCGGATTGGGCGGCTTCCTGCAGGTTTTCCAGGCTGCGCGCGCCGATGCCGCGCGTGGGGAAATTGACGATGCGCAGGAAGGCACCGTCGTCGTCCGGAAAACTCATCACGCGGAGATATGCCAGCGCATGCTTCACTTCCTGGCGCTCGAAAAAGCGCAGGCCGCCGTAGACCTTGTAGGGAATGCCCGAGGTGAACAGCGCATGCTCCAGCACGCGCGACTGCGCGTTGGAGCGGTACAGCAGCGCGATGTCGGACAGCGCGCGCCCCTCGCGATGCAGCGCCTTTACCTCGTCGACGATGAAGCCGGCCTCGTCCTGGTCGCCGTAGCCCTCGAACACGCGGATCGGTTCGCCCGCGCCCTCGTCGGTCCACAAATTCTTGCCCAGGCGCTCGCGGTTCCTGGCAATCAATTCGTTGGCGGCGGAAAGGATGTTGCCGTGGCTGCGATAGTTCTGCTCCAGCTTGATCACGCGCCCCTGGGCGTATTCGCGCTCGAACTCGCGCATGTTGGCGGTTTCCGCGCCGCGGAAGGCGTAGATCGACTGGTCGTCGTCGCCCACCGCGAACATGGCCGTGGACGGCCCGGCGAAGAGCTTGAGCCAGCGGTACTGCAGCGGGTTGGTGTCCTGAAACTCGTCGATGAGGATGTGCTTGAAGCGCGCCTGGTAATGCTGCCTGAGCGGCTCGTTGCGCGACAACAGCTCATAGGAGCGCAGCAAGAGCTCGGCGAAATCCACCACGCCCTCGCGCTGGCACTGGGCGTCGTAGGCCTCGAAGATTTCGGCCAGGCGCCGCGTGAACTCGTCGTGCACCTCGACATCCTTCGCGCGCAGGCCGGCCTCCTTGTGGCCGTTGATGAACCACTGCACCTTGCGCGGCTCGTATTTCTCGGTGTCGATGTTCATCGCCTTCAGCAGGCGCTTGATGGCGGAAGCCTGGTCCTGCGTGTCGAGGATCTGGAACACCTGCGGCAGGCCGGCCTCGCGGTGGTGCGCCCGCAGCAGCCGATTGGCAAGGCCGTGGAAGGTGCCGACCCACATGCCGCGCGTGTTGATGGGCAGCGCGGCGGAAATGCGCGTGAGCATCTCTTTCGCCGCCTTGTTGGTGAACGTGACGGCCATTAATCCCAGCGGCGACACCTGCCCGGTGGAAATCAGCCAGGCGATGCGCGTGGTCAGCACCCGCGTCTTGCCCGAGCCGGCCCCCGCCAGGATCAGCGCGGACTGGAGCGGCAGCGTCACCGCTTCGCGCTGCTGGGGGTTGAGGGAGTCGAGAAAGGAGGCGGACATGGCTACAATGAGGACTTGCGAAGCTGTATTTTACTGGATGAAGAAATGATCAATATTCTCTATTTCGGCAGCCTGGTCGACGCCTTCGACCGCGCCTCCGACGAAATCGACCTGCCGCCCCAGGTCCAGGACGTGCAGAGCCTGCTGTTCTTCCTCAGCCTGCGCGGCGAGGCCTGGGCCCGCTACCTGCGCAATAACCCCGGTCTCAAGATCACCGTCAACCGCAAATTCGCCGAGGGCGGCACGCCGGTCAAGGACGGCGACGAGATCGCACTGGTGGCGCTGGGCTGAACGCGCCCGAGCAAACAAAAAAAACGGGGCCGAAAGGCCCCGTTTTCATTTGGCGATCCGACACTCAGGCCTTGCGGCTCTGCTCGATCATCTTCTCGATCATGGGGGTGAGGATCAACTCCATCGAGTAGCCCATCTTGCTGCCGGGCACCACGATGTTGTTGGTGCGCGACATGAAGCTGTCGGGAATCATGTTGAGCAGGGTGGAGAAATCCACGCCACGCGGATCGGCGAAGCGGATGATGACGAAGCTCTCGTCCGGGGTCGGAATGTCGCGCGCGATGAAGGGGTTGGAGGTGTCCACCGTCGGCACGCGCTGGAAGTTGATGTGGGTGCGCGAAAACTGCGGGGTGATGTAGTTGATGTAGTCCGGCATGCGGCGCAGGATGGTGTCCACCGTGGCTTCGGCGGAATAGCCGCGCTCGGCATGGTCGCGATGGATTTTCTGGATCCATTCCAGGTTGACCACCGGCACCACGCCGATGCCCAGGTCGATGTAGCGCGAGGCGTCGATGCCGTCAGTCTTCACCAGGCCGTGCAGGCCCTCGTAGAACAGCACGTCGGTGCCGGCCTGGATGTCTTCCCAGGGGGTGAACTCGCCCGGCTTGAGGCTGGTGTTGAGACGCTTGTTGTGCTGGGCCGCCTCTTCGTCGCTGTGGATGTAGTAGCGCTTCTTGCCGCTGCCGGTCTCGCCGTAGACCTTGAAGGTCTCTTCGATCTTGTCGAAATGGTTGGCTTCGGGGCCGAAATGGGAAAAGTGGTGGTTGCCTTTTTCGGTTTCGGCCTTCATGCGCTCGCGAAATTCGACGCGGCCCAGGGAATGCAGGCTGTCGCCTTCGATGATCGCAGCATTGATGTCGTAATGGCGGAAGATGTTCTCGAACGCGCGCTTGACGAAGGTGGTGCCTGCGCCGCTTGATCCGGTGACGGCGATGACGGGATGCTTCTTGGACATGTGTCCTCCTGAATTAGAGCAAATAGACTGAATTTTTAGCCGAACGAGTATACCCCGGCAGGGCGCCCCCTGTCACCGCCGGGTATAATGCGGGGCTTTGATTCTTTTGGCATTTCCGCCGCCATGCAGGAAAAATACGATCCCACTCTTATCGAGCGCACCGCCCAGCAAGGCTGGGAGCAATCGCAGGCCTTCAAGGCCCGCGAGGACTCTGCCAGGCCCAAGTACTACTGCCTGTCGATGTTCCCCTACCCCTCGGGCAAGCTGCACATGGGCCACGTGCGCAACTACACCATCGGCGACGTTCTGAGCCGATTCCACCTGATGCAGGGCTACAGCGTGATGCAGCCCATGGGCTGGGATGCGTTTGGATTGCCGGCGGAAAACGCCGCCATGGCCAACAACGTGCCGCCGGCGAAATGGACCTACGCCAACATCGACCACATGCGCGGGCAGTTGAAGGCGCTGGGACTGGCCGTCGACTGGGACCGCGAAATCGCCACCTGCCAGCCCGAGTACTACAAGTGGGAGCAGTGGCTGTTCACCCGTTTGTTCCAAAAAGGCCTGGTGTATCGGAAAAACGCCACGGTGAACTGGGACCCGGTGGACGATACCGTGCTCGCCAACGAGCAGGTCATCGACGGGCGCGGCTGGCGCTCCGGCGCCCTGGTGGAAAAACGCGAAATCCCGATGTACTTTTTCCGCATCACCCAATACGCCGAAGAGCTGCTCAGCGAACTCGACAAGCTGCCGGGCTGGCCCGAACAGGTCAAGACCATGCAGCGGAACTGGATCGGCAAGAGCTACGGCGTGCGCTTCGCGTTCAAAGTGGTTGCCGAAGGCGACAAGGCCACCCTTCCCCCTTCCACCTTCCACCTTCCCGATTTGTTGTGGGTCTACACCACCCGCGCCGACACCATCATGGGCGTGACCTTCGTCGCCGTGGCGGCCGAGCATCCGCTCGCCGCCCGCGCCGCCGAAAACAATCCGGCGCTCGCCGCATTTGTGGACGAGTGCAAGCAGGGCGGCGTGGCCGAAGCCGACCTCGCCACCATGGAAAAGAAGGGCATGGACACCGGCCTCAGGGTCGTGCACCCGCTCACCGGCGAGGCAGTGCCGGTGTGGGTCGGCAACTACGTGCTCATGGGTTACGGCGAAGGCGCGGTCATGGCGGTGCCGGCGCACGATGAGCGCGATTTCCACTTTGCCAAGGCCTACGGGCTGCCGATCAGACAGGTGATCGGCGAGAAGGGGGAAGGGGGAAGGGAGAAGGGTTTCTCCACCGACGCCTGGGAAGAGTGGTATGCCAGCAAGGAAGGCTACTGCGTCAATTCCGGCAAGTACGACGGCCTCGGCTATGACGCTGCCATCGATGCCATCGCCGCCGACCTGAAAGCATTGAACCTGGGCGACAAGCAGGTGCAGTTCCGCCTGCGCGACTGGGGCCTTTCGCGCCAGCGCTACTGGGGCTGCCCCATCCCCATCATCCATTGCGAATCCTGCGGCGACGTGCCGGTGCCGGAAAAGGACCTGCCCGTGGTGCTGCCGGAAGACGTGACCATCACCGGGCGCGGCTCGCCGCTGGCGAAGATGCCCGAGTTCTACGAGTGCATCTGCCCGAAGTGCGGCAAGCCGGCGCGGCGCGAGACCGACACCATGGA
>DISR01000062.1:9976-15000 GCA_002421825.1 Thiobacillus sp. UBA6205
CTGCACCTGCTGTACTCGCGCTTCTTCCACAAGCTGATGCGCGACGAGGGCCTGTTTGGGCCCGAGCATATTGTTCAGGGACGCGGAGATGCCTCACCCTCACCCCAACCCTCTCCCGTCAAGGGAGAGGGGGCAAACGCTGGGCCCAAAACGATTAACGAGCCCTTCACCAACCTGCTGACCCAGGGCATGGTGGTGGCGCCCACCTTCTACCGCGATGGCGCCGACGGCAAGAAGCAATGGATCAACCCCGCCGACGTGGACGTCAAGACCGACGAGCGCGGCCGCCCCGTCGGCGCGACCCTGAAGGCCGACGGCCAGCCGGTCACCATCGGTGGCACCGAGAAGATGTCCAAGTCCAAGAACAACGGCGTCGATCCGCAATCCCTGATCGACGCCTTTGGCGCCGACACCGCGCGCCTGTTCATGATGTTCGCCGCGCCGCCAGACCAGCAGCTGGAGTGGTCGGACGCCGGCGTCGAAGGCGCGCACCGTTTCCTCAAGCGTTTGTGGAAGGCGGTGTTCGAGCACATCGAAGCCGGCAGAATCCCGCCCTCACCCCAACCCTCTTCCGTCAAGGGAGAGGGGGCAAACGCTGCGCTGAGCGCGAATAAACCCTTGGCCGACTTCCGCCGCCAGTTGCACCAGACCATCGCCAAGGTCACCGATGATTACGGCCGCCGCAAGCAGTTCAACACCGCGGTGGCCGCGGTGATGGAGCTGATGAACGCGCTGGCAAAACTGCCGGAAGAAGCCGGCACGCCCGCCCTGCGCCAGGAAGCCCTGGAAGCCGTGACCATCCTGCTCTCCCCCATCGTGCCGCACGCCTGCGAGGCGCTGTGGGCAGAACTCAGGCCCGGCACGAAGCTTTTGGACCAGTCCTGGCCCAAGGCCGACGAGTCCGCGCTGACCGTGGACGAAATCGAGCTGGTGGTGCAGATCAACGGCAAGCTCAGGGGCAGCATCCGCGTGCCGGCCGGCGCCGACAAGGCGGCGATCGAAGCGGCCGCCCTGGCCTCGGATGCCGCGCAAAAACAACTGGCCGGCGCCGCCCCGAAAAAAATCATCGTCGTGCCCGGCCGTTTGGTTAACATAGTGGCGTAATTAAAGTGAGGCGTAAGGCGTGAGGCGCAAGGCGGTAAAACTCATTG
Source organism: Thiobacillus sp. UBA6205 (assembly GCA_002421825.1). Lineage (GTDB taxonomy): Bacteria > Pseudomonadota > Gammaproteobacteria > Burkholderiales > Thiobacillaceae > UBA6918. The sequence goes on from DISR01000062.1 coordinate 11,128, forward strand.
TTGGCGGACTGGCATTGCTGGCTGCAAGCGGCTGCGGCTTCCAGCTGCGCGGCTCAAATGCCATTCCCTATCGCAGCATCCATGTCGATGCCCCCAGGGACAGCGGCGCCGCCCGGCAGTTGGCCAGCGCCCTGCGCAGCCGCGGTATCGTGCTTCCCGAGAACGCCAGGGATGCCGATGCCGTGTTGAAGCTTTCCGAGGAAAAGAAAACCCGCACCATCCTGTCGCTGTCCGGCGGCGGGCGCGTGCGCGAATACCGGCTCAACTACAGCCTGAGCTACCGCCTGACCGACAAGGACGGCAACGAAGTCCATCCCGCGTCCGTCATTCAATCGAGCCGCGACTTCACCTACGACGACAACCAGTACCTGGCCAAGACCGCAGAGGAAAGCTTCCTCTACCGTGATCTGCAGGATGACGCGGTGCAGCAGATAATCCGCCGCCTCGCCTCCGCCTCCTCTCGGTGATGGAACTAAGGCCCGAGGATCTCGGCGCGCATCTTGCACGGGGGCTGGCCCCGCTGTATGTCATCTGGGGCGACGAACCCCTGGCCATGCTCGAAGCCGAGGATGCCATCCGCGCGGCCGCATTGAAAGCCGGGCACGAACGCACGGTGTTCACGGTGCAGGGCAAGTTCGACTGGAGCGTGATCTTCGGCCAGGCCGACAACTTCTCCCTGTTCGCGCAAAAAAAGCTGGTGGAAATCCGCATTCCCGGCGGCAAGCCCGGCGTGGACGGCAGCGCTGCGCTGGCCCGCTATGCCGGCAAGCTCCCGGCTGACACGGTCAGCGTCATTTCGCTGCCCGGGCTGGAATGGAAACAGACCAGGAGCAAGTGGTTCGAGGCGCTCTCCGCCAAGGGTGCGGTCATCCAGAGCCGCGAGGTACCGCTCGAACAAATGCCGGCCTGGATCGGACGCCGGCTGGCTGCCAACAACCAGCAAGCCAGCCGCGAGGCGCTGGAATTCCTGGCCAACCGACTGGAGGGCAACCTGCTCGCGGCGCGCCAGGAAATCGACAAGCTGTCCCTGCTGCTGCCGCAAGGCCGCCTGGGCCTGGCTGACATCGAGCAGGCGGTGACCGATGTTTCGCGCTTCGAGGCAGCCGACATGCAGGATGCCATACTGTCCGGCGATGTGGGGCGCTGCGCGCGCATCCTGCAAATCCTCAAGCAGGAAGGCGAGGCCGTGCCCAGGCTCATGTGGCAAATCGGCACCGCGCTGAGGCTGCTGTACAAGTTAAAATCCGCCATGAGACAAGGCCAGCCGCTGGCGGCCGTGTTCAAGGCCAATCGCATCTGGGACAAGCGCCAATCGCTGGTGCAGGCGGCGCTGAAGCGGATCAGCGACGAGAAACTGGAAGCCGCGCTGCAAGCCGCGTCCAAAATCGACCGCCAGGCCAAGGGCCTCGATGGCGGCGACCCGTGGGACGAGATGCTGCGGCTGTGCCTGAATTTCGGGATGAAAAGTTGAATTGAATGCAGCGAGGCAAGAATTTTTGAACAAGGAGGACAAGAGGACAGGAGTAAAGCACAGTGAAAATGACTTATTCCAAAATCGATTTCCTCTTGTCCTCGTGTCCTCTTTGTAAAAGGATTTTGTTCGGCGGTTTTTCCGCTTCGCTGCTTCATACGTTTAAGGTCTGATATGGACGACATCAAAACCTACATGCAAACCGTCGGCCGCACGGCGCGCGAAGCCTCGCGCGCGGTGGCCGCTGCGGAAACCCGCGCCAAGAATGCGGCGCTTCTGGCCATGGCCGCCGCCATCCGCCGCGATGCCGCGAAACTCCTCGCCGCCAATGCCGAGGACGTCGCCGCCGCCAAGGCCGCCGGGCTCGACGCCGCGCTGCTCGACCGCTTGGCGCTGAGCGAGAAAACCGTGGAAAGCATGGCCGAAGGCCTGGAACAGATCGCCGCGCTGCCCGATCCCGTGGGCGGCATCAGCGGCATGAACTACCGCCCATCCGGCATCCAGGTCGGCAGGATGCGCGTGCCGCTGGGCGTCGTCGGCATCATCTACGAAGCGCGCCCCAACGTGACGGCGGACGCCGCCGGCCTGTGCCTGAAATCCGGCAACGCCGCCATCCTGCGCGGCGGCAGCGAGGCCATTCGCAGCAACCAGGCCGTCGCCGCCTGCGTGAAGGAAGGCCTGAAAACCGCCAACCTTCCCGAAGCCTGCGTGCAGGTGATCGAAACCACCGACCGCGCCGCCGTGGGCGAACTCATCACCCTGCGCGAGTATGTCGACGTCATCGTGCCGCGCGGCGGCAAGGGCCTGATCGAGCGGCTGATGAACGACGCGCGCATCCCCGTCATCAAGCACCTGCACGGCGTGTGCCACGTGTATGTCGACGACCGCGCCGACCTCGACAAGGCGCTGAAGATCGCCGACAACGCCAAGACCAGCCGCTACGGCACCTGCAACACCATGGAAACCCTGCTCGTGCATCGCACCGTGGCGGAGAAATTCCTGCCGCTGATCGCCGCCATCTACGCCGCCAAGGCCGTGGAAATGCGCGGCTGCGCCGAGTCGCGCCGCATCGTGCCGGCGATGAAGGAGGCGACCGAGGCCGACTGGCACGAGGAATACCTCGCGCCCATCATCGCCGTCCGCGTGGTGGACGACATGGATGCGGCCATGCGCCACATCGGCCAGTACGGCTCGCAGCACACCGACGCCATCGTCACCGAGGACTACACCCGCGCGCGCCGCTTCATTCGCGAAGTCGATTCCGCCTCGGTCATGGTCAATGCCTCCACCCGCTTCGCCGACGGTTTCGAATACGGCCTGGGCGCGGAAATCGGCATCTCCACCGACAAGATCCACGCCCGCGGCCCGGTCGGGCTGGAAGGGCTGACGAGCGAGAAATGGGTGGTGCTGGGGGACGGGCATGTGCGCGGCTGAAGGCTATGCCGGTGAGGCGTGAGGCGTTAGGCGCGGGACAGCAGTGTGCGGACAATCCGTGCAATGTAAAAACCGCAACCTCGTTTTCCGATAAACCCTCCGCAATGCGATAGCCGTGGCCTCTTTTACGCCTCACGCCTCACGCCTCACGCCTCACGCTCCTATCGGCGTCTTCGGCGGCACCTTCGACCCCATCCATTTCGGCCATCTGCGCATGGCCGAGGAACTGGCCGAAGCCCTCGGACTCGCAGAAGTGCGCATCATTCCCGCCGGGCAGCCGCCGCATCGTACCGCCCCGCGCACCCCTGCACGGCACCGTCTGGAAATGGCGCGCCTGGCCATCGCCGGCAACCCCCTCTTCAAGCTGGACGAGCGAGAAGTGCGGCAGGCCCGCGCGAGCTACACCGTCGATACGCTTTCCGCCTTGCGCCGCGAACTCGGCAACGAATTGCCCATCTGGCTGTTCATGGGGGCGGACGCGTTTCTGGGTTTGACGACATGGAAGGAATGGCAGCGCCTGTTCGAGCTTGCGCACATCGCCGTCGCCCACCGGCCCGGCTACCGGCTGGCGCAAACCGACGCCCTGAACGATTCCCTGCGCCAGGAACTGGAACGCCGTCAACTGGCCGGCCCGCCGCATACGCCTGCAGGCAGCATCCTCCTCAGGCCCATCACCCAGCTCGACATCGCAGCCACAGACGTCCGCAGCCGCCTGCATGAAGGCCGAAGCGTACGCTATCTGATTCCGGACGATGTGCTCGACTATATTCAGAGAAACAAACTTTACCTAGCCGCATGAACATTGAAGAAAAAATCGCCGCGGTCGTGACCGCGCTGGAGGACATCAAGGCCAGCGACATCACCGTGCTCGACACCACCTCGCTGACCTCGCTGTTCGAGCGCGTCGTCATCGCCAGCGCCGACTCGTCGCGGCAGACCAAGGCGCTCGCCGTCAGCGTGCGCGACAA
>DISR01000008.1 GCA_002421825.1 Thiobacillus sp. UBA6205
CCGGCGCCTCCAGCAAGGGCCGCATCGTCATGGCCACGGTCAAGGGCGAAGTGCACGCCATCGGCAAGAACATCGTCGGCGTGGTGCTGCAGTGCAACAACTTCGAGGTCATCGACCTCGGCGTCATGGTGCCCACGGACAGAATCCTCGACACCGCCGAAAAGGAAGGCGCCGACATCGTCGGCCTCTCCGGCCTGATCACGCCGTCGCTCGAGGAAATGGCCAACGTCGCCAGGGAAATGCAGCGGCGCGGCATGAGCCAGCCATTATTGATCGGCGGCGCCACCACCAGCCGCGCGCACACCGCGGTGAAGATCGAGCCCAATTACGACAAGCCGGTGGTGTGGGTGCCGGACGCCTCGCGCGCCGTCGGCGTCGCCACTTCACTGCTGTCACGGGACCTCGGCGCGGCCTATGTCGCCGGGATCAGGGCCGACTACGCGAGAATCCGCGAGCAGCACGCCGGTCGCGGCGAGGCGAGAAAGCTGCTGCCGCTGGCAACGGCGCGCGAGCGCGGCTTCAAAACCGACTGGGCCGCCTATACGCCGCCGGTGCCGCGCCAGCTCGGCATCCAGGTGTTCCGCGACTACAGCCTGGCCGAAATCGCCGCCAGCATCGACTGGACGCCCTTCTTCCAGGCCTGGGAACTGGCCGGGCGCTACCCCAGGATCCTCAGCGACGAAGTCGTGGGCGAGGAAGCGCGCAAGCTGTTCGGCGACGCCCAGGAAATGCTCAACCGCATCATCAACGAGAAATGGCTGTCGGCCAACGGCGTGATCGGCCTGTTCCCGGCCAATAGCGTGAATTTCGACGACATCGAGATCTACGCCGACGAGTCGCGCAATGAAAAATGGATGACCTGGCACAACCTGCGCCAGCAGATGGAAAAACCGGAGGACCGGCCCAACCTGTGCCTCGCCGACTTCATCGCCCCCAGGGACTCCGGCATGAAAGACTACATCGGCGCCTTCGCCGTCACCGCCGGCGGCGGCCGCTTCGACGAGAAGCTCGCCGAGTTCGAGAAGGCCAACGACGACTACAACGCCATCCTGTTCAAGGCGCTCGCCGACCGCCTGGCCGAGGCCTTCGCAGAGCGCCTGCACCAGCGCGTGCGCACCGAATTCTGGGGCTACGCCAATGATGAAAACCTGAGCAACGAGCAGATCGCCAACGAGGAATACCGCGGCATCCGTCCCGCCCCCGGCTACCCGGCCTGTCCGGAGCACACCGAGAAGGGTCCTCTGTTCGACATGCTCAAGGCCACGGAAAATGCCGGCATCACGCTCACCGAAAGCTTCGCCATGTGGCCGGCGGCGGCAGTAAGCGGCTTCTGTTTCAGCCATCCGCAAAGCCAGTATTTCGCGGTGGCCAGGATCGGCCGCGACCAGCTGGAAGACTACGCCCGTCGCAAGGGCTGGGACATCGAAACCGCCGAGAAGTGGCTGGCGCCGAATCTGTAAGGCCTGGGGCAAAACCGCTTCAGAACTAAAACCCTGAACCACGGGGCGCACGGGGGACACGGGGAAAACCAGAAGGGAACAAGAAGGCAAGTAGCAAAGCAACCCCGTTGATTTGCCTTTCCCCGTGCGCCCCGTGCCCCCCGTGGTTAAATCCTTGGCTAAATCTGCCAGTCGCCGTTTCTGAGCTTGTCCCACCAGAACAAGGCAGTAGTGGTCTTGGTTTCGCAGATTTCGCCGCGGCGGATCATGTGCATGGCCTCGTCGAATGGCACGCGCAGGATTTCGAGGAATTCGTCGTGGTCGCGCTCATGCCCGACGTGTTCGAGGTCCTGCGCCAGGAAGAAGAACATCTTTTCGTCGCAGTAGCCGATGGCGGGATAGAACTCGAACAGGAACCGCATCCTGCCGGCGCGGTAGCCGGTTTCCTCGATCAGCTCGCGCTGCGCGCAGAATTCCGGGGTTTCGTCCGGGTCAAGCTTGCCGGCCGGCACCTCGATGAAATCGCGGCCGCAAGGGTAGCGATGCTGGCGTTCGAGCAGCACGTCGCCGTTCTCGAACACCGGCAGGATCACGGCCGCGCCGGGGTGGACAATGAATTCGCGCGTGGAGGTATGGCCGTTTGGCAAACGCACCGTGTCGCGGCGCGCCTTGAGCAGCCGGCCCTGGCACATCCATTCGGATGACAGCATGGTTTCGGTCAGGTCGGGCGTTTCGTTCATGTCTGTCCTTCTCAAGAGTGGCGATCCAGTGCCGCAAACGGGCTTGTGCGGCCTGTTGCGGATGAAGCTCGGCCGGCAACACATGATAATTGAGGCGCAGGCCGCCGGAACACCCGGGGAAATCGGCGGACAGGCAAAAAAAAGCCGGGCGGGGGAACCCACCCGGCCAAACTGGAGGAACGGCTTGCGTTACCTCGCTGCGGAGAACCGATGGCCGCCCGGAGGATTGGGCGGCGCATCAATTCATGTTACGGCGACGATTCTGGTTTGCATATACAACTAAAGTTGTAGTTCGCCCATGTTGGAGTCTTCGGCGCATTGCCGCCATTCAGCTATTTTTCGGCGCACCGGAACAGGTTAGACTCCTGCTCATCCCGGCCAGCCGCCTTTGGCAGGCCTTGCGGGACACCAGAGCGCCTTGACAGTCCGATGAAAATATTGCTGGCCGATGACCACCCCCTGTTCCGCGAAGGGGTCAAGCACGTCCTGATGCTGCTGGGCGGCGACGTGAACATCGTCGATGCCCACGATTACCCTTCCCTGTTCGCCGAGGCGGCCGCCCATCCCGACCTTGACATGGTGCTGGCCGATTTGTACATGCCCGGCATGGGCGGGCATGAAGGCATCGCCGAATTCAGGAACCAGTTTCCCGACACGCCGCTGGTCATCATGACCGCTTCCGAATCGCGTGCAGACGCGCGTCGCGCGCTGGCCTCCGGCGCGCTCGGCTATGTTCTGAAATCCTCCCCCAGCCAGGTCATGCTCGATGCCCTGATCCGGGTGCTGGACGGCGGCATCTACATCCCGCCCCCGTTCGAAGGCGACGAGCAGCCGGTCGAAACGGCAAGCCTGATGCCGTTGTCGAGCCAGGGCATACGCCTGACCCACCGCCAGCTGGAAGTGCTGAAGCTGCTGCTGCAAGGCAGTCCGAACAAGATCATTGCGCGCGAGCTGAACCTGTCCGAAGGCACGGTCAAGGTCCATGTCGCGGCGATATTCAAGGCGCTGGGGGTCACCAACCGCACCGAAGCTGCCGTTGCGGCCCGGCGTTTCAACCTCAACATCGGCGACGCCTAGCCGGCGCATCGATGCTTGAGCCGCTCATCAGCCGCTGCCGCCAGGCGGCAATCCAGCGCGCACGCGGGATCAGCTCGATGCTGTGGCGACAGGGCATACGCAGCCGCATCCTCCTCATCGCCCTGGTTCCCTCGCTGCTGACTGCCGGACTGCTGAGCATGCTGCTGCTCAGGCAGACCTTCAGCGAAACGGAACACAATGCACGCGCCGAACTGCTCAATGCAACACGGCACATGGCGGCCGCGAGCCAATACGCGCTGATCAGAGGCAATGCCGACCTGCTGTGGCGGACTGCGGAGCAGGAACGCCTGCAGGAAAACCTGCGCTTCGCCTGCATACAAAACAAGGATGGCTCGGCACGGTATTGCTCCGGCGCGCCCGTTTCCGGGACCCTGCCCGCGATGCCAGCGGCGGGCCAGATAGCGGAAATTTCCGGGGCCTGGCTCGCCGCCTATCCGATCTTCCTGCCCGAAACCGGGCCAATCAGCGACACCTCAGCGGAAATTCCGGGCGCGCTGGCGGAAGTCATCGGTTATGCCGTCGCGGCCCTCGGCACCGAGCCCATGGCCATGGCCAAGCGCGAAGCGCTGCTCACCACGGCAAGCCTCATCATCGTGTCCGCACTGCTCACCGCCTTGCTGGCCTGGCGCCTCTCGACTCGCCTCACGCACCGCATCCAGCACGTTTCACAGGCGGTGGAGCGCATTGCCGGCGGCAACCTGCAGATACGCGTCGAAGCCAATCCTTCCACGGAGCTTGGCGTACTGGAAAGCGGCATCAACCGCATGGCCGAATCGCTGCAGGCGCACCAGGACGAACTCCAGGTGCGCATCATCCACGCCACGGCTGACCTGGCCGCCAAGAAGGAAGAGGCCGAACGCGCCAACACCGCGAAGTCGCGCTTTTTCGCTTCGGCCAGCCATGACCTGCGTCAGCCCCTGCATGCGCTGGGGCTTTTCGGCGAAGCGCTCAAGCAGCGCGTCAACAGCAGCGAACTGCAAACGCTCGCCTCCCAAATATCCAGCTCGATTTCATCCCTGGAAACCCTGCTCAACGCCCTGCTCGACGTCTCGCGCCTGGACGCGGGCACCATCGAAGTGCGCAAGCGCCATTTCCCGGCAAGCCAGCTGTTCGAACACCTCCAGCAACAGTTCGAGGGGCTTGCCGCCGCCAAGGGACTGAGGCTCAAGGTTCGCCCCACCGGCCGGATCCTTTACAGCGACCCGGTTCTGCTCGAGCGCATCCTCATCAACCTTGTCTCCAACGCCCTGCGCTACACGCAAAACGGGCGCATCGTCGTGGCTGGCCGCAAGCGCGGGAACGCCCTTCTCATCCAGGTCTGGGACACCGGCATCGGTATCCCGGAGGACGAGCTGAAAACCATTTTTGAAGAATTCGTGCAGCTCAACAATCCCGAACGCGACCGGGAAAAGGGCCTGGGTCTGGGCCTTGCGATCGTTTCGCGCACCGTCAATCTGCTGGGCTTGCGCCAGGACGTGCGGTCGCGCGCAGGCCGCGGCTCGGTATTCAGCGTGGAAGTGCCGCTCGGCTCGGCCCGGCAGATCGCTCCCGCCGACCCCCCCAGCATGCTGGTCGCGGCCAGCCTGCAGGAACGGCTGGCGGTGGTCGTCGATGATGAGGCGCCGATACTGCGCGCCATGGAAAGCCTGTTCAAGACCTGGGGCGTAGGCCTCGTGGCCGGCCGCAGCGCTGAGGAAGCGCTTGCCCGCCTCGCCTCGCTCGGCACCAGGCCCGATTTCCTGATCACCGACTACAGCCTGGCCGAGGGTGTGGACGGCCTGGAGGTGGCCCGCAGGTTCCGTGCCGCGTACGGCGCCGATCTGCCGGTTCTGATCCTGACCGGCGACACGGCAGCGGACACCCTGCAGCGCATTACCGAGGCCGGCCTCAAGATCATGCACAAACCGGTGCGGCCGGCCCGCCTGCGCTCGGCGCTCGCGCACCTGCTGGACAAGGATCCGCTGCATCACTCTGCCTGGCAGGACAGTTCTTTCAGGCCGGCGAGGCCATGATGCGCGCGCGCTGCCGCGCGCCGGGTAAAATGCCCGCATGACCGTTAAAGCCGCCGCCAACTTCCATCTCGGCCCGCTGGGACGCCTGTTCTGGCTCAGGAACTTCATGCTCGCCGGGCTGCTGCTGCTGATGCTTTGGTCGGAGCATGCCATAGGCGTCCGGCTGCCATGGTTCGCCATGGGCGCGACCTTGCTGCTGCTGGCGGTGCTGAACATTTTCACCGCCTTGCGCCTGAAACAGGCAGCCCCGGCGCGTCCGCCCGAGATCCTCATGCACCTGCTCGCCGATCTTGCCGGCCTGACCGTGCTGCTGCTCTACACCGGCGGCTGGGCCAATCCTTTCGTCTCCCTGCTGCTGCTGCCCGTGGTCATGGCCTCGCTGCTCCTGCCCGCGGCGATGGCATGGCTCGCCGGCTGCCTTTCCATCAGCGCCTACAGCCTGGTCGCCTACGTCAACGTGCCGCTCGACATCCCGCCGGAGAAAGCGTTCTACCTGCATGTTTCCGGCATGTGGCTCACCTTCGCCGTCAGTGTCGTGGTCGTGGTGTTCATGGTGCTCAAGCTGCGCACCCTGCTCGCCGAACGCGAGCATGAACTGGTGGCCTTCCGCGAAGAGAATTTGCGCAACGAGCAGGTGGTGGCGGTGGCGCTCACCGCCGCCGGCGCCGCGCACGAACTGGGCACGCCGCTCAACACCCTCGCCCTGCTGAATGAAAGCCTGCTCGCCGATGCCGACGAAAAGAACCGCGAAGACCTGGAGTTGATGCGCACGCAAATCGAACGCTGCCGAAGCCTGCTGCATGACCTTTCGCGCAGCGCCCAGTCGGCCGGCAGTGCGCCCATTGCCGCCGCCGATTACCTCATGCGCCTTGCCGAGGAATGGCGCCTGCTGCGGCCCGCCGTCGAAGTCGAAGTCGCCTGGACGGGCGCGCACTCCGCCCCGCCCATTCGACCACCTGCCAGCCTTGGCCAGTCGCTCATCAACCTCCTGAACAACGCCGCCGACGCAGCACCCGGCCTGGTGCGAATAGAAGGCAAAACCATTGACGACGGCCTGCAAATCGACATCCTCGACAGCGGCCCCGGCCCCGCCCCGGCCCTGCGTGCCATGGCCGAGCCCGGCCACTCCAGCAAGGGCGGCCTGGGCCTCGGCCTTTTCTTGAGCAATGCCAGCATCGAAAACCTGGGCGGCCATGTCACGCTTTCCGAGCGTGAACACGGCGGCACCTGCGTTTCGGTCTGGCTGCCGCTGACCGGACTACAAAAATGAGCACCCCGCTTTCCCCGCTTCTGATCGTGGAAGACGACACCGTCTTCGCCCGCGTGCTGGCGAAGTCCCTCGGCAATCACGGTTTGGAAGTGCACACCTCGAGCAACAGCAAGGGCGCGCTGGCATTGGCCAGGAAACTGGCGTTCGCCGCCGCCGTGCTGGACCTGAAACTGGCGGGCGAAACCAGCCTCGCGCTGATCCCGCAATTGAAGGCGCTGAACCCGGACATGCGCATCCTCATGCTTACCGGCTACGCCAGCATCCAGACCGCGGTCGAAGCCACCAAGCTCGGCGCGACGAACTATCTCCCCAAGCCCGCCGGCGTCGCCGAGATCCTCGCCGCCCTGCAAAGCGACCAGGCCAACCCAGACCTTCCCGTCACCGAACAGCCGCTATCCGTCGACCGACTGGAATGGGAACACATCCAGCGCGTGCTCGCCGAACACGACGGCAACATCTCCGCCACCGCGAGGGCGCTGAACATGCATCGCAGAACGCTGCAGAGGAAGCTGGGGAAAAAGCCGGTCAAGCATTAGGCGGCCTGAATCGGAAGTGCGCCGTAGGGTATGGCGCGATGGCCTCTTGTCGTCCCTTGCTGCCGGTGAGGTTGGCTCAGTTCAATGTCCAGTGTCGTACTGCTTGCGGACGTTGGCACGGCAACCAAAGAATGAACGTCCTGCCGCCATACCGAACTACTCGCTGTTTGGGCTAGTGAGCAAGTCTGCGGTTTCCTGTAAGTGATCTGCTATTTGGTAGCCCATTGTCCGGTACCCGTGCTGCCGTTTATCCCACATCCGGAGCAGTGCCGGGTGTCCGGTATCCACGAAATCGATGATCCGGACATCGGTCTTGGTTGCGTGCTCACGGTGAAGGCGGCCGGCATATTGCTGCAAGGTTCCTTTCCACGAGATCGGCATCGCCAGCACCAACGTGTCGAGTGCCGGATGGTCGAACCCCTCACCGACCAGCTTCCCGGTCGCGAGCAGGACGCGTGGAGCATCGGGCGGCAGTTCGTCAAGTTCGGCGATCATGGCGGCCCGTTGCTTCTTCGACATCCGGCCGTGTAGCACGAACGGCGTCGGTACCTGTCCATCCAGGGCGGCCAGGATCGCGTCGAGGTGTTCCGTGCGTTCTGTCAAAACGAGCACCTTGCGGCCTTGCTGGTAGGCTTCCCGGGCTTCAGCCGCAATGGTGTCAGTTCGCGCCTGATCATTGGCAAGATGCCGGAACACATCCTGAATGCCGGCCTCGGGCGGTAGGTCGATCCGCGTGAAGAGTGATCGTGGCTGCACGACTAGATCGTGTGGTGCGTTGGTCGGCTTGGCAGCCGTGTAGCGGATCGGTCCGCATTGCATGAAGATGATTGGTTGCTGACCATCGCGACGAATCGGTGTTGCCGTCAGGCCGAGCACAAACTGGGCCTTGACCACTTTCAGAATCGCGTCGAACGAAGCAGCGCCAATATGGTGACACTCGTCGATGATGACATGGCCGTAGTTCTCGACGACCGGATTGATCTCACCCTGGCGCGACAACGATTGCATCACAGCAATATCGATCTTGCCGGATGGTTTTGCCTTGCCACCGCCAATGGTGCCAACTACGCCCTTGCCGACGCCAAGGAAGGACTGAAGACGCTCCTGCCACTGCTTGAGCAATTCGGTGCGATGCACCAGAACCAGCGTATTGACACCTCGCCGGGCGATCATCGCCGCCGCTGTCACCGTCTTGCCGAAAGCAGTCGGAGCGCAAAGCACCCCTGCATCATGATCGAGCATGGCCATCACGGCCACTTCCTGATCCGGGCGTAGGGTACCGTCGAAACTGACCTTCCCCCGAAAATTCGTC
>DISR01000035.1 GCA_002421825.1 Thiobacillus sp. UBA6205
CTGCGTCGGGTTGTCGTAATTGCGCGCGAACAGAATGACGCCGCCCACCAGCGGGTGCGACAGGCGCTTGCGGTCGTCGCCGGTGAGCGCGGTACCGGGCACGTCGAGCATCAGCGGGCCCAGCATCAGCCTTTCTCCAGCACGACATAGGCGATGACGTATTCCTGCTCATCGCTGAGTGAAAGATGATGGCTTGTAATGCCGCACTGGTTCAACCAGGATGAAAGCTCGGCATCAAAGCGGAACCCGGGCTGCCCGAGTTCGGTATGCTTGATGGCAATGCTGCGCAGGTGCAAGGGGTGGCGCAAGCCGGTGCCAGCCGCCTTGGCAAAGGCCTCCTTGGCGGCGAAACGCTTGGCCAGAAAGTGTGCGGGTTCGCTGGCGGAGAAAAAATCCTGATGTTCTTCGGGGGCGAGCAAGCGATCGGCGTAGTGCATGCCGAAGCGGGCCAGGCCTTTTTCCAGCCTTGCCACTTTCACCAGGTCGACGCCGATTCCATAGATCATGGCGTCAATTTAACGGGTAATCCGGCTTTTCGGATAGTCTCGGCCCAGTTTTCCATCCAATCAAGCGGCAGGGCGGCGAGACGCGGGGCGGCGGATTGCAGCGAGGGCCGCGCCAGGCCATAGAGCAGCACGCCATGCACGGGGATCCGTTCCTGTTTGATGCGGCGAACCATGTCGAGGTAGGCTGCCTGTTCTGCCGCGTCGGGTGGCGCGCCGTCGAGCGCGAAGACGCAGCTCTGGATCCAGGTCGGGCACAGCGAAGCCGCAAGCTTCAGCCGCTCGAAATGCTTTTCCGGCCGGGTGCGGGTCTGGTTGATGCGGCGCAGGCCGTCGGCGGTGGCGCTGTCGAACTTGAACCAGATCTCGCCATTGAGCGCAGCCAGTTTTTTCAGGCCCTGCTGCACGCGCGGACGGTCTGTCAGGCTGCCGTTGGTGATGAGCACCAGCTTGATCTTGCCTGTGAGGCCGCAGTCCGACATGACGCGGCCGATCAGGTCGATCACCAGCGGAAATTCCTTCGCGCCGGTCGGCTCGCCATTGCCGGAGAGCGCGATGTCGTTCAGGCGGCGTGCGCCTTCAGGAACCCGGGCCTGCAAGAAGTCGCCCTGCAGGATGTCACGCAGCATGGCGCGCAGTTCTGTTTCCAGCAGCGCAAGGTCGATGGCCGGCGCGCTGCCTCGCTTGAGGCCGGGTACCTGACAATAGATGCAGGCCCAGTTGCAGGCGTTGTTGGGGTTGAGGTTGACGCCGACCGACACCCCGCCCGCCCGCCGCGAAACCACCGGGTAGACGTAAGTCATGCCCGCGCTGTCGCGGTCATGGTTAACGGGGGTGAGGGGGCGCTGGCTGGGCATTTGATTTGGCGGAGGCGGTGAGATTCGAACTCACGAGAGGCGTAAACCTCTGCCGGTTTTCAAGACCGGTGCATTCAACCACTCTGCCACACCTCCAAAACTTGTTCGGGCTGCCGGTTTTAGTTCCGGCCGCCGCTTCGCGGCTTAACTTGCTATCGCAAGTTAGCCTGCACTAGCGCGCCTCGCTGTGCGAGGCTGGCGCCAAGACCGGTGCATTCAACCACTCGGCCACGCTTCCCAATAATTCAAATTTGCAGGTTTTGTTCCGGTTGCCGCTTCGCTTAACCGGTGCTTCGCATTTAATTTTGCCAGATATGGCTGCGGCTCGATCAGCGCTGTGTTTTTGGGCACGGAAAGCATTTCAGTTCGTCGGCGTTGTTTCCGTAATGCTTTTGTCCCGTGCCTTTCAGTTTTCAGTTTGCGGTGTAGGTTAATATCCAGACCAGGACAATATGCGTATTTTACGGTTTGCGGAATCCGGCGTCGATTGCCCCGGGCAAAAAAAACGGCGGCTTGGTCTGCCGCCGGGCATTATTTCGGCTTGCAGGGAATGATTGCTCTACTGGAAAAAATCAGGTCGCTGGCCAAGGGGGAGAGCCGTCACCCCGGCACACCTTTTGTGTCCGTCAAGGCGACCCGGAAATGGCTTGTCAATCTCCCCGGGGCCTCGGATTACGACATTCACCACACGCTGGTTGAAGGGTTGGAGCGATTCAACGGCGATACGCGCGGCGATGCCAAAATGCGCATCAAGGTGTTGATGATGATCGAGGAGGCAGGCCTGCCTCTCCAGGCCAGGTTGATTGCCCAGTATCTCGAAAGCCATGAAAAAAACAATGTTTCCAGGCAGCAATTGTGGCGCGAATGCCATCTGTTTTGGGATCAATTGACCGTTGCCCACCTGGGTTTCCTGAATATGGTGCTGAGGGGCAGCTCGGTTCCGGAAGGCCTTTCCTCCCTGGCCGTGCAGATCGCCGTCAAGAGCCTGCGCTATTTTTCGTTGGGAATGCGCTGGGAGTACCTTCGCGGCCGGCGGCCGAACGAATCTGCCTGGAGGAGATTGCACAAAATATACCGCGCCCTGGAAAGTGCGGGGCTGGCGCTCGATTGCGTGAAGGTCGAGGGGAGGGAGACCAGTTGTGCACGTGAATATGTGATGACGCTCCTGTTCGATCTGGCAAACCCCTATGCGTTTGACCAGCGCGAAATCCGGATGGCGCTGGATTTGCTCGAAGGATTGCAGGGTCTGCCGGTGCCCGAGGCCAACCTGCGGCATGGACGCCATTCGCACATGGTCGACCTGACGGCAACGGCCGGGCCCGAGCGAATCGATGACCGCTGGGTGCCGGGAGGCCGGCTGCGCTATCTGGATTTCATTGGTGTCGTGAAGGAGCTCGAGCAACGTGCGGCCCGGGCGCCGGACACGCCGCATGCAGCGGTTTGCAGAAAACTCGCCAAGGTGATCGAACGTGCCGGCATAAGCCGCAGCGGCCCGCGCAAACCGCGCCTGGGCGAACTGCGGGCGGTCTTCGGCGCGCAGGACGTACTCAGGATATGTTCTGCGGGCTTCGGCGTCGTCAAGAGCGACGATTACGTGACCTTGCGGGATGAGAGCAGCAAAGGCATGGGGTTCGTGCTGCATGAGGAACGCGAACTTGCACCCGGGAGCCTGCTGGCGGTTGACCGTGACGGGGGCCACGGCGACTGGCAGGTGCTCGCCGTGCGCTGGCAGTCCGCCGAGGACGGCCAATGGCTGTTGGGCACCGAGGTGCTGAGCCGATATCCCAAGCGGGTGGAAGTCGAATGGCAGGCCGGCGATTCCGGCAAGCAAACGGCAGTGGCGCTGTATTTGCCTTTGGCCGCCGCGAGCCAGGGGACGACCAGCAATCTGCTGCTGCCCCAGGAAGCATATGAAGCCGGGCGTGAGTTGTTGCTGCGCCAGGACGACGGCACGCGCTATCGTCTCAGGCTGGGAGTAGTCATCGAAACCCACGAAACCTTGTTGAGGGTGGGTTTCGATGTGTTGTCCCGGGACGCTGCCTGAAGCGCGCGATCGTTCAATGTGTGGTGGGGTCGGATTTCTTGCGCGTGATCTGGACGGGTTTCGCGCTCTGTTCCTGATCGGGGTAAACCGGCCTGGATTCTGCGAGACCCAGCGCTTCACCCAGTTCGCGCTCGCGCGTGGCGATGAGTTCGAAGCAGGACTTGATCTGCTCCACCGTGTCGTCGGACAGGAAGCCCGAGGTGCCGGGGCGCGGCGTGGCGTCACGCACCACGCTGGCCAGGGTTTTGCGCATGGCGCGCAGGATGCGTTGTTCCACGCTCATTTCCTTGGCGGCGAGTTCCTTGATTTTGTCGTCTGACATGTCGGTTCCTTCAATAATTGAGTTACACCGCCAAGGCGGTGAGCTGGGATTCTGGAAATCCTGCCGCGACGAGTTGCTCGACGGCAGGCGCGAGGCAGATTTCGGGGCCGGCCAGGTAGATGTCGGCCTGCCGCGCCCTGGGGAACTCGGCCAGAAGCTTTTCCACCACGCCGGCGGCGGCGGCCTCGATCGAGTCGCGGTTGGCCATGGAAACCGGCAGGTAGCGGAAGTTTTCCAGGGCGTCGGCCCAGGCGCGGCACAGGTTGTTCATGTAATGGCCGTCCGGAGTGGAGGCGGCCCACACCAGGCCCATTTCCTCCTTCGACTCGCGCGCCATGCTGTGTTCGAGCAGGCTCTTGATGGGCGCGAAGCCGCGGTCGAAGGCGACGAAAATCACGCTGTTCTGGGTATCCTCGTTCAGAATGTAATCGCCCCACGGGCCATAGACGGTGATGTTCTCGCCGGCCTTCATGCCATTCCACACCCGTTCGCCGAAAGCGCCGCCGAGTCCGCGCTCGACATGGAACTGCAGGTCGCGGTCGTTGCATGGGCAACTGGCGATGGGGAATTCGGCCGAACCGGCGGCCGTATGGCCCAGGGTGGCGCTTTGTCCGGCCAGGAAACGCAGCCGGTGGCTGCGCGGGGTCTGCAGGTGCAGCAGCATCATGTCCTGGCTCAACTGCGTCACGGACTTTACGCGCGCGGTCAGCTGCTGTTTGGGGATGTCGCTGGCGGATTTGGCCTCAAGCGCTTCCAGCACCACGTCGCTCACTGCCGTGTGGCAGCACATCAGGGTGTAGCCCTGCTGCTTCTCGGGGTCGGACAGCACGTAGTCGTAGTTCCTGGTTTTCATGACCTGGCCGGAAATGATCCGGGCCTTGCACAGTCCGCAGTTGCCGCTGCTGCAGCCGTAATTGAGCGCCAGCCCGGCCTTCAGCGCGGCTTCGAGCAGGGTGTCGTTGCCCTCGACGAAGAAATCCCGGCCGGAGGGCTGCAAGGTGACGTGGGCCGACATGACCTTCAGCATAGCATCCATCACTTCGAGTGAATTGGGCTTTTGTTCCTGCCCCAGCACGTGCTGCAGTTCGCGCTCCAGCCACTGGTGCAGTTGTTCGAGCGACGTTCCGGAGCAAGGCGCGGCATCGGCCAGTTCGCGGATGCGCTGCTGCAGGCCAACGACGAGAGTGTGGTAGTGCTGCAGGTGCAGCTTGAGATCGTTGAGTTCCATGCCCTGCTCGAACAGGCGCTCGGCCAGCACCTCCTTGGACGGCAGGGTGCGGTCCATGATGCGGCGGCGGAAGGCTTCTTCCTTGATCTTGCGGGTCTGCTCGAACAGGCCGCTGTCCTCGAGCTCGAGGTCGGGGTAGAGCTGCAGCAGTTCTTCGGTCGAGATGGTGCCGTCGAAGGAATGCAGGCCGCCCTCCTTGATGCGCTTTTGCAATGAGCTGCGGGAGATGCCGATCAGCTTGGCGGCGCGGGAAATGGCGAGCTGCTGTGGCATGGCGATCAGGTCTGGCCGATGCGATCGTGGTAGCGCGCGCGGTACATGATGCGCTTGTGCTCGGGCGTGTCGACAAAACTTGTTCGATCATGCAGCACGTTGTTGCACAAGAGGCCCATGCCGGCTTCCAGCCTGTGCTGGAATTTCCACGGCAGGTCCTGGCCCAGCAGTTTGTCGATGGCTGCAACGGCGGCCTGGGTGGCGGCATCCTGTTTCCACGCGATGGAGCGCGTGCGCGCCGTGTAGCGCATGTGCAGCTGGCCGCCGGGCAGGGTGGAGAACACGGGGCCGCTTTCTTGCGGGCGGGCGACGCCGTTTTCATCCATGCGCGCGGGAATGGACATGGCATCTTCCTGCATCAAGGCGCGGATGTGATCCGGGCTCTCGTCGCGCAACAGCAGGTAAAGGATGTCATGGTCGAGCAGGGCATTGGCGCCGCCTTCGTGGGCAGGCGCGGCGCAATGCAGCATCATGCCCAATATCCGGCGCTCCGGGCGATTGTAGTAGCCGTCGGTGTGCCAGCGGATGGGACGGTCGGTGTAGGGAATGAACTCGCCCTTCTTCTCGCCGTTTTCCGCCACGGTCAGGGTGGTGATGTCGTCCTCGTCCGACATCAGGTTGGCATCGAGATGCTCGAGCCCGAACTGCCGGCCCATCAGGCGCGGAACGTCCTTGTCTTCGCCGAGATCAGGTCCGGCGTAGATCGCCATGTTGGTCTTGCGGCAGCGTTCCAGCAGGGCGGCATGTTCTTCCGCGGTGAGCGCCTTGGGGTCGGCGACCTTCACGACCAGATCCTCGATGCGCTGCGGATAGCCGCGCAGCTTGGCCTCGCGCCAGGACAGGTAGGCGTCGTCGTTGTCCGGATGGAAGGGGCTGTCGGAACGGATCATTTTATCCAGTGTGCTTCGGATAGAAGGCCTCGACCTGTTTCTTGAGCGGGTTGATGAAGGCGGGCGCCTCGATCTCGATGATCTGGTCGGCAATCCAGGACTGGTCGCGCGCTTCCATCACCTCGCGGATGCAGTTGGCGAGATAGCGCTTGACCACGAAACCGGGGTTCTCCGGATCGAAGTCGAATTCGGCGTAGTCTGCCCAGCGTTGGTTGAATTTGTCGAGGATGGCCTCGACGTAAGGATGGTCATGATCCCCGATGACGGTGTGAATGTTGTCTTCCAGGATCTCTGCCATTTTCACGCCCAGGGCGCCGATGAGTTCGGCGCGTTCTTCGTCATGGATGCGGCCGTGCACCATGCGGTCCACCGTGTGCACCATGTAGGCGATGAGTTCGGCCAGCAGGGTGAAGCCGCGCTGCGGCGTGATGATGTCGTAATCGGCGTTGGACAGGTTGATGACCGCCTTGTCCGCCAGCTTCCAGATGGTCACGGCGATGGCCGAGGCCTGCTCTTCCGGGCCGTGGCCGTCTTCGCCTTCGCGAAACCATGAAGTCTTTACGCGTATGCCGCTCATAGGGAACCTCCAGTTGATTTCCGCATGGCCGCGCGCTCGGTTTTGCGGGATGAAATGCAAGGCGCGCGACGAAGGTCGTATTGAACATACGAAGCCGAGGAGCGCAACGCAGCAGTTCGCCCGCAAAACCAGCGCCCGAAGGGTTGCGCCCGATTTTGCTGCTGGCTTTGTCGCAGCGTTTGGCTTCGTATATCGAATACGGCCTGCGCGCCGCTTCGCGCCAGACGGCAAAATTTGGCTGCAACGCGGCTCGTGTGGAAATCAATTGGAGGTTCCATTTATTCTCCTGTGGCAATCGGACGCGAAGGATCGGTGATCCATTCGCTCCACGAACCGGGGTAAAGCCGCGAACCAGGCAGCCCGGCCGCCTCCATGGCCAGCACGTTTAGGCAAGCCGTGACGCCCGAGCCGCACAGGTGAATGACATCGTGCGGCGACGCGCCTTTCAGCAATGCCTGGTACTGTTCGCGCAAGGCTTCCGGCGGCAGCATGGTGCCGTCGATGTCGAGGTTTTCCTCGAATGACCAGTTGATCGATCCGGGAATATGACCCGGAATCGGGTCGAAGGGTTCATATTCGCCGGTAAAGCGGCGGTCCGGGCGCGCGTCGATCAGGCGGGTTCTTCCATCGTTCATGGCCTGCATGACGTCTTCGGCGGAAACCCACTGGCTGCGTTCGGGCAGGCAGGCGCAGGAAGCGCTGTGGATGTCCGCCGGCGACTCCTTGGCGATGGGGCGCTTTTCGCGCAGCCATTTTGGGTAGCCGCCGTCCAGCAGCGCCACGTCCGGGTGTCCCAGCCAGCGCAAGAGCCACCACATGCGCGCGGCCATGGAGCCGTAGCTGTCGTCGTACACCACGACCTGGCGGTTGATGCCCACGCCCCACTTGCACAGTTTCTCCGTCAGCAGCCTGGGGTCGGGCAACGGGTGGCGCCCGGTCTTGTCGCCCATCGGGCTGCACAAATCGTTGTCCAGGTGCACGTAGCGCGCGCCCGGAATGTGGCCGGCATCATAGGCGTAGCGTCCGCCATCGGGGTCGGTCAGCGTGAACCGGCAGTCGAAAATCACCCAGTCCGGGCTGCCCAGATGGGTGGCCAGTTCCTGGGTGGAAATCAGCGTGGTGTACATTCGGGTGTCAGGAATCAGGATTCGGGAATCGAGCCAGGGGGATTGGGGATCGATTCAGAGGGACCAGCCAGGGGCGGTCGGATGGTTTCTTGAGGGATTTGCGGGGATCAGGGAAATCGATTCGGCCGATCCCTGATCCCTGCCATCTGATCCCTGATCAGTAGCCGCCCTTGCCGTAAGGCTTGGGCAGGCCGGCAATGCGCACGGCCTGGCGGGCAGGCTGGTTGGGGAACAGCGTGTACAGCAGGGTTTTCCAGTCCTTGCTGTCATCTTCTTCCTTCAGCGCGATCAGCATGTTGCGGAAGTTGGGGGTCTGGCCGTGCTGCTTGTACTGCTCGCGCAGCCAGTTGATCACGAACCAGTGGTCGTCGGTGAGGGTGATTTTTTCCTTTTCCGCGAGGATCGGGCAGATCTCGTCGTCGTAGACGGGCTCCAGCAGGAAATCCTCTTCGCCGGTTTCCAGTTCTTCGCCGTTGTACATGACTCCCATGATTGAATCTCCTATTTAAGATTGGTTGAACAAAAAAATCAGGCCGCGTCGATCGCACCGACGGCGGTAATGGATTTGTGCGGGATAAAAATGCCGCAGCCCAGCTTGCGATGCAAGCCCAGGCCCTGTTGCTGCACGCGGATGGCGTGCTCGATGGGCAGGCCGTGCAGCATCAGGCTGTAGCCGGTCGCTATTTTCTCACCATCGAAGAATTTTTGGGGCCTGCCGCAGATGAAACGCGTAGTGATGCCCATCGCATCCAGTTCCCGCAGGATGTCGCGCGTGAAAGTGTGCTCGTCCTCGCCGCCGGTACAGACGGTGTGGGCATAGAGGGGCGTGTGCTGGGTCAGCGCCTTGATCTTGCTCTTGCCGAGGGTAAGGGTGTGGCCATCGACCATGAAGGACTGGCCGCTCAGTTTCTCCAGGTCGGCCTGCCGGGCTGCAGGGAAACGAATCACCAGCTTGGCGCGGTGGTTGAGGAGCTTTTCCCCGCGCCCGGTATCTGCGCCTTGCACCGGGTGGATGCCCAGGGTTTCATCCTCTGCCAGCCAGGGGGCGATCGACAGCAGGCCCTGGAAGACCGCCCAGGCGTCATCGAGGGGGAGGATGTCCCCCTTGAGTTCAAATTGGATATCCGACACGGCGGGGACGTCGATGTCTTTCGTCTCCGCGCGGTCCTCATGTGGCCAGCCTATTTGGATTCTCCTTCGTCCGCGGCGTTTGCCGGGCCTTCATGCTGCGCTGCCCAGTCCAGCATCGCCTGCCCCCAGATTTTTGCCGTGCGGGGGTCGATGTCGAAAATGGTGAAACGCTTCATTTCGCGAATGCGCACGCGCAAGGTAACGTAGTCTGCGCGGTGGCTGACATGCTGGAGTTCAATTTCCTGCCGATAGGGCGAGGCGGTGAACTTTTCCAGGCTTTTTATTTCGGATTCGTCCATTTTTTTAAAAGAATCAATGCGCTAGGGCCGGGATTCATATGGGGCGCCTACATACATATGAGCGCGCGACTGGAATTCAATAATACGGAGTGCTAATATTCTGGATTCCCGAAGTGTGGCATCGACCGGGCAAATAGAAAAGCCGCCCGAACAGGGGGGAGCGTCATATAACCCATTTGGGTAGGGGGTATTAACCCATCCTGATGATGGTGTTATGGCGTAGCCGGGGGGTAGTATGCCAGTCACGGTTTTTGATGGCGTACCGCAATTTCTTGATTGTGGCGCGGTTGGACTTTGATCTCGTCCAATTCCGCGAAGGCGGCCATGACCGTGAATTCACATGTGAGTTTTGATTATTGGATTTCTGAAACGGAGAGTAAACATGGCAAAGAAAATGCACGATACGCCCATGCTCGACCAGCTGGAAAGCGGTCCCTGGCCCAGCTTTGTGACCGGTCTCAAGCGTCTGGCCAAAGACAACGACATGATGGTTGACCTGCTGGGTCAGCTGGAAGCGTCCTACAGGAACAAGAAAGGTTACTGGAAGGGCGGCACGGTAGGTGTGTTCGGCTATGGCGGCGGTGTGATTCCCCGTTTCACCGAACTGAAAGACGAAAACGAAAAGCCTGTCTACCCCGATGCTGCCGAGTTCCACACTCTGCGCATCATGCCGCCTGCCGGCATGCACTACGACACCAAGACGCTGCGCTGGATGTGTGACGTGTGGGAAAAGTACGGTTCCGGCCTGATTGCCCTCCATGGCCAGTCCGGCGACATCATGTTCCAGGGTGTCACGACCGAAAACGTCCAGCCCGCGTTTGACGAGATCAACGAGGCCGGCTTCGACATGGGCGGCGCCGGCCCTGCGCTGCGCACCTCCATGTCCTGCGTGGGCGCTGCCCGCTGCGAACTGTCCTGCTTTGACGAAGCCCGTGCGCTGCGCACCGTCATCAACGCCAACATCGACGACATGCACCGTCCGGCGCTGCCCTACAAGTTCAAGTTCAAGTTCTCTGGCTGCGGCAACGACTGCGTGAACTCCATTCAGCGTTCCGACATGGCCACCATCGGCACCTGGCGCGACAACATGCAGGTGAACGAAGAGCTGGTGCAGGCCTGGGTTGCCAAGAACGGCAAGGGCGAACTGGTCAACCAGGTCATCAACATGTGCCCGACCAAGGCCCTGTCGCTGAAGAAGATCGGCGCCGAGAGCAAGGCTGACGGCGTCGTCGCCGTCAAGGTCGATGCCGAGGACTGCATGGAGATCGACAACCACAACTGCGTGCGCTGCATGCACTGCCTGAACGTCATCCCCGGCGGCCTGCTGCCCGGCAAGGACAAGGGCGTGACCATCCTGGTGGGCGGCAAGCGCACCCTGAAGATCGGCGACCTGATGGGCACCGTGGTGGTCCCCTTCATGAAGCTCGAGTCCGACGAAGACTTCGAGAAACTGAACGAACTGGGCCGCAACATCATCGACTTCTTTGCCGAGAACGCGCTCGAGCACGAGCGCACCGGCGAGATGATCGACCGCATCGGTCTCGTCAACTTCCTCGAGGGCGTTGGCCTGGAGATCGATCCCAACATGGTCGCCCAGCCGCGAACCAACCCCTACGTCCGCACCGACGGTTGGGAAGAAGAAGCTGCCAAATGGGAAGAGCGCAAGAGCGCTTGATTGCTGTAATGAGCCGCACGGGCTTGCCCGTGCGGCAGTTTTAAATACTGGAGATTACTAACATGGCTGAAATGCGTCCCCCCATCGAGAGCGGCGTTCCCGACCCGATGCCCTTCATGCATCCGGTCCTCAAGAAAAACTACGGCAAGTGGGTATTCCATTCACATCCCAAGCCGGGCGTCCTGTATCACCGCGCCGAAAGCGGCGATGGGGTCTGGACCGTCAAGGCCGGCACGCAGCGTCAGATGGACACCTTCACCATCCGCCTGCTGTCCGATATCGCTGACAAGTATGGCGAAGGCTATGTGCGCTTCACCACCCGTTCCAACATCGAATACATGGTTTCCGATGAAGCCAAGGTCGAGCCCCTGATCAAGGCGCTCAACGACGCCGGCTTCCCGGTCGGCGGCACCGCCAACTCGGTGTCCATGATCGCCCACACCCAGGGCTTCCTGCACTGCGACATCCCGGGCACCGACGCCTCCGGTGTGGTGAAGGCGCTGATGGACGAGCTTTATGACGAGTTCGTCAAGTGCGAAATGCCCAACCGCGTGAAGCTGTCCACCTCCTGCTGCGAAATCAACTGCGGCGGCCAGGCCGACATCGCGATCATCATGCAGCATACCAAGCCGCCGAAGATCAACCACGACCTGGTTGCCAACGTTTGCGAGCGCCCCTCTGTCGTGGCTCGCTGCCCGGTGGCGGCAATTCGTCCCGCCCTGGTGAACGGCAAACCCTCGCTGGAAGTGGACGAGAAGAAATGCATCTGCTGCGGCGCCTGCTACCCGCCGTGCCCCCCGATGCAGATCAACGATCCGGAGCATTCCAAGATCGCGATCTGGGTTGGCGGCAAGAACTCCAACGCCCGCTCCAAGCCCACCTTCCACAAGCTGGTGGCTGCCGGCCTGCCGAACAACGCGCCGCGTTGGCCCGAGGTCGGCGAGGTGGTGAAGAAAATCCTGCGCGTGTACAAGGAAGACGGCCGTCCCTGGGAGCGCATGAGCGACTGGGTCGAGCGCATTGGCTGGCCCCGCTTCTTCGAGAAAACCGGCCTCCCGTTCACCAAGTATCACATCGATGACTGGCGCGGTTCACGTTCAACCCTGAACGCTTCCAACCACATTCGATTCTGATCAGGGCGGTTCGAAGGAAATCATGCCCGCCGGCTTCGGCCTGCGGGCATGACATTAAATAAAACTAGAGATTGCGTGGATAAAGCATGAAATTCGCGATTATGGTTAGTGAGGGTCCCTACACCCATCAGGCAACCGATTCTGCTTACCAGTTTGCCAAGGCTGCCATTGCCAAGGGCCATGAAGTTACCCGTGTGTTTTTCTACCATGACGGCGTCAACAATGGCACCCGTCTGACGGTTCCGCCGCAGGACGACCGCCATATCGTCAACCGCTGGTCCGAGATTGCGGCCCAGCACAATATCGATCTGGTGATCTGCATTGCCGCCGCACAGCGCCGCGGCCTGCTCGACGAGAACGAGGCCAAGCGCCAGGGCAAGGATGCCGACAACATTGCGCCCGGCTTCCGCATTTCCGGTCTGGGCCAGCTGGTGGAAGCCGGCATCCAGTCCGACCGTCTGGTTGTGTTTGGTGACTGACAGTTTTAGGGATTAGAAAATGTCTGACGATATGGATTTCGAAGAAGGCGGCGCGGTTAAAAAGTTCATGTTCGTGAACCGCAAGGCGCCCTACGGCACCGTCTATGCGCTGGAAGGCCTGGAGGTCGTGCTTATTTCCGCTGCGTTCGATCAGGACGTGAGCCTGGCTTTCGTCGATGACGGCGTGTTCCAACTGGTCAAGGGCCAGAAGACCGACGGCATCGAAATGAAGAACTTCTCGCCCACCTTCCGTGCGCTGGAAGGCTACGACATCGAGAAGCTCTATGTGGAGCGCGAGTCGATGGAAGCGCGCGGCCTGACCGAAGATGACCTGCTGGTTGACGTCCAGATCATGTCCGCCGCAGAAATAGGCGACATGATGGCCCAGCAGGATGTCGTAATCAGCTTCTAAGGGGAACCTCAAAATGCTGCATATTGTGAACAAATCCCCATTCGACACTGGCTCGCTGGCCAGCGTGTTGCGTGTGGCCAAGAAGGATGGCGGCGCCGTGCTGCTGATCGAGGATGGCGTCTACGCTGCCGTCAAGAACGGCGCGACCGAAGCCAGTCTGAAATCAGCCGGCATGCCGGTGTATGTACTGCAACCCGACGCGGACGCCCGCGGCCTCCAGAGCAGGCTCATGGATGGCGTGAACATGGTCGACTACGGCGGTTTTGTGGATTTGGTGGCTGGGCACGACAACGTGCAATCCTGGCTGTAGGTTTTTTACTGATTCATTCTAGAGGAGTCGAATCATGGCAATGGATGTAAACGGTGTTTCTATCGAGACCGATGAAGAAGGTTTCCTGGTCAACCTGAGCGACTGGAATCCTGATGTCGCATTGGAACTGGCCAAGGGCGAGAGCATCGACCTGACCGATCAGCACTGGGAAGTGATCAACTTCCTGCGCGAGTACTACGACGAGTATCAAATTGCTCCCGCCGTGCGTGTGCTGACCAAGGCAATCGGCAAGAAGCTCGGTCCGGACAAGGGCAACAGCAAGTACCTGTACGACCTGTTCCCCTACGGCCCCGGCAAGCAGGCGTGCAAGATCGCCGGTCTGCCCAAGCCCACCGGCTGTATCTAAGCAGCTTTTCAAGCTTGCTGTAGAAGTGGTTTGCAGGCGGGAGCCCAAACGGGCTGCCGCTTGTTTCAACGGTCCATCAAACGGAACTGGCTGACGCATGTCTACGCTTTCCATAGTTTACGTGGTGCTGTTTTACGCCGCGACCCTGCTGCTGATAGCGGGGCTGGCAAGAAAAATACTGCAATATTCGCGCAGTCCCGCACCGTTAAAGATTCCCACTACGCCTGCGCCGACAACCACGTCGGGCGTGGCCTACCGCATGGCCAAAGAGGTCGTGCTGTTCGAGAGCCTGTTCAAATCCAGCAAATGGACCTGGATTTTCGGCTGGATGTTCCATTTCGGCATGCTCCTCGTGCTGGTGCGCCATTTGCGCTACTTCGTGGCCGACGTGCCGGTCTGGCTCGCCGCCATGCAGCCTTTCGGCAAGTACGCCGCCTTCATGATGGTGGCAGGTCTGGCCGGCCTGTGGGCGCGCCGCTTTCTGGTTGACCGCGTGCGCTACATTTCCACGCTGTCCGACCATCTGATGCTGGCATTGCTGATGGGCATCGGCATCTCCGGCGCGCTGATGACTTTCGTCGCGCACACCGACATCATTGCCCTCAAGATGTTTGCGCTGGGCCTGGTTCGCCTTGCCCCGCAACCCGTGCCGGGCGATCCGGTTCTGCTGGCGCACCTGGCCATGGTCGCCTTGCTGATGATCATTTTCCCGATCAGCAAGCTGCTGCATGCGCCCGGCGTTTTCTTCAGCCCTACCCGCAACCAGGCAGACAACCCGCGTGAGCGCCGCCATCTGGCGGACTGGGCTGCCCAGCTTGAGAAATAAAACAGGAGACTTGCGTGGCTGCTGCACCGGATTTTGAAGTCGCCAAGCTGACCGGCGAGATTACCGTCCCCAAACTGCGCGAAGGCGCAATGGCGGGCATCAAGTCATTCAAGGCCAACGAGAAAATGCAGGAAGCATTGGGCTTTCCTGGCGAGTTGGTCGAGGATTGGCATGACCGCGCCATCGGCAAGATGGGCGAGCTGCTGAAGAAATACCGCTCGTTGCAGGTATTCATGGACGCCTGCGTGCATTGCGGGGCCTGCACCGACAAGTGCCATTACTACCTGGGCACCTCCGATCCCAAGAACATGCCGGTCGCGCGCCAGGAACTGATGCGCCAGGTGTATCGCCGCTATTTCACCTTCGCCGGCAAGTACTTTCCCAAGCTGGTGGGCGCGAAGGATCTGTCCAAGGAAATTCTCGACGACTGGTACAGCTACTACTATCAGTGTTCGGAGTGCCGCCGCTGCTCGGTGTATTGCCCCTACGGCATCGATACCGCCGAGATCACCATGGCCGGACGCGAGATTCTCGACAGTGTCGGCATCGGCCAGAAATACACCAATGAGATTCTCGGCAAGCTGCACCGCATCGGCAACAACCTCGGCCTGCCCGGGCCGGCCATTCTGGACACCCTGGAAGGCCTCGAAGAGGACGTGCTGGAAGATACCGGCATCCCGGTCAAGTTCCCGCTCGACGTCGAAGGCGCCGAAGTGCTGCTGGTGACCCCGTCGGCCGACTTCTTCTCCGAGCCGCACGTGGAATCGCTGATCGGCTACGCCAAGGTGTTCCATGCCGCCGGCATCAGCTGGACGCTGTCCACCAAGGCTTCCGAGGCGGGCAACTTCGGCATGTTCATCGGCAGCTACGAGAACATGCGCAAGGCCGCGCTGCGTATCCGCGAAGCTGCGCTTGATCTCGGCGTCAAGCGCGTCGTGGTGGGCGAGTGCGGCCACGCCTGGCGCGTCGCCTACAGCTTTTGGAACACGCTCACCGGTGTCGGCGCCGGTGCGCCCGAAGACGACGAGTTCGCGCGCAAGCTGCAGGCCCAGCTCGACCACAGTGTTCCGCAGCCTGCGCACATCTGCGAATTCACCCACGACCTGCTCACGCGCGGTGTGATCAAGGCGGACAAGTCGAAGAACGACCATCGCGTGATCACCTTCCACGATTCCTGCAACGTTTCGCGCGGGTCGCGCATGGGCGACACCCCGGGCGGCCAGTTCACCATCCCGCGCGAGGTCATCATGATGGTGGCCAACAATTACCAGGACATGGCGCCTGGCACTACGCACGAAGCCACGTTCTGCTGCGGCGGCGGCGGCGGTCTGCTGACCGACGACCTCATGCAGGTCCGCGTCAAGGGCGCGCAGCCGCGGATGGAAGCCTTCAAGGACGTCGTTGACAACAACAAGGTCAACTTCCTTGCCCTGATCTGCGCCATCTGCAAGGCGCAATTCACCAAGGTTCTGCCTTACTACGGTTACAAAATGGACATGGTGGGCGGTGTCCACCAGCTCGTAGCGACTGCCATTGAATTGCCCGGCCTCGGAGCAGGCCCGGTTGAGGCTGATGAAGCCGAAGCCGAAGCGGCGGCTGATGAATAAACAGGAAATTTCTTAGGAGAACAGCAATGTCGACCACATCCGATGACATGAAAAAAGGCCTTACCTTCCGCAAGTTCAAGGACGGTGAAACCAGTCAATTTGCCAAGGGCAGCGACTGGATTTTCGATGCGGACCACACCCACAAGTGCCCCGAGTACGTACTGTCATCGCCGCCCTGCCAGGCTTCCTGCCCGTCGGGTGAGGACATCCGCGGCTACCTCAACATCGTGCGCGGCATCGAGAAGCCGCCGGCAGGCATGAACTGGCAGGAATACGGCTTCCGCCGCATCGCCGAAGCCAACCCCTTCCCGGCGGTGATGGGCCGCGTCTGCCCGGCGCCCTGCGAATCCGGCTGCAATCGCAACCAGGTCGAAGACCACGTCGGCATCAACTCGGTCGAACATTTTCTCGGTGACTATGCCGTCGAGAACAAGCTGGCCTTCAAGCGTCCGGATGGCGTTCAGCCTTCCGGCAAGAAAGTCGCCATCATCGGCGGCGGCCCCGCCGGTCTGGCTGCGGCCTACCAGTTGTCCCTCAAGGGCCACAGCTGCACCATTTTCGATGACCACGAACTGCTGGGTGGCATGATGCGCTACGGCATTCCTGGTTTCCGTACCCCGCGCCACATCCTCGACGGCGAAATCCAGCGCATTATCGACCTGGGCGTGGAAACCCGCATGAAGACCCGTATCGGCACCGATGTCAGCTTCGAGCAGATCGAAAAGGATTTTGACGCCATTTTCATGGCCATGGGCGCGCAAAGCGGCCGCGCGCTGCCGGTACCCGGCGCCGAAGCCCCCAACTGCGTGACGGCAACCTCCTTCCTGAAGGCTTTCAACGACGGCCGCCTGCAGCACGTCGGCAACCGCGTGGTGGTCATCGGCGGCGGCGACACCTCCAT
Organism: Thiobacillus sp. UBA6205; assembly: GCA_002421825.1. GTDB lineage: Bacteria > Pseudomonadota > Gammaproteobacteria > Burkholderiales > Thiobacillaceae > UBA6918. Next base: position 16,962 of record DISR01000035.1, read on the forward strand.
CGACGTGGCGACCGTTGCCCGCCGTCTGGGCAACATCACCAACATCACTGATCTGGATCGTCCCGAGAACGTGCTGGCCGGCCATGCCGCGCACGACGTGGCCAAGATTTCCGCCCGTGACGGTGCTGACGTGGTGCTGGTTTCCCGCCAAACCATGGACAAGATGAACGCCGCCAAGGCCGAAGTCGAACATGCCCTGGAAGAAGGCATCAAGATTCTCGGTGGCGTGACCCCGATTGGTGTGGTGGTCGGCGCCGACGGCCGCGCCACTGCGCTGCGCGTGGCCGACTTCGAAGTGGTCAAGGGCGAAACCATCATCAAGGAAGGCACGGAGAAGGACCTGCCCGCCGACCTGATCGTTTCTGCCATCGGCCAGGCCGTGGATTTCACCGGCCTGGAAACCTTCAACAACAACAAGGGCCTGATCAAGCCGGATGGCAACTATCGCTTCCCCGGCAAGCCGCACATCTTCGTGGGCGGCGACGTGATCAAGCCGCACCTGCTGACCACCGCCATCGGCCACGCTTCCATTGCCGCCGACGGCATTGATCGCTTCCTGCGTGAAGGCACCACCGATCTGGGCAAGCGCCCCAAGGTCGACGCACACCGCTTCGACATGCTGCGCAAACTGGTTGAATCCGGCAAGACCATCGAAGAGTACAACCACAAGCAGGACTGGGGTACCTCCGAAGCCAAGTTCGCAGTGCACAACTACGAAGACCGTTCCTCCAAGTACGTGATTCCCTCGGACGAGCTTTTCCTGGGCCACTTCATGTACGAAGACCGCAACAAGCGCGACATGAAGCATCTGACTGCCGAAGAAGCGCTGGGCAACTTCGAAGAGCGCCTGATGAAGCTGTCCGAGAAGGAGGTGGTGGCGGAAGCCAAGCGCTGCATGTCCTGCGGCCTGTGCTTCGAGTGCGACAACTGCGTGGTGTACTGCCCGCAGACCGCCGTGTTCCGTGTGAAGAAGAACGATCGCACCCTGGGCCGCTATGTCGACACCGACTACACCAAGTGCATCGGCTGCCACATCTGTGCGGATGTCTGCCCGACCGGCTACATCCAGATGGGCATGGGCGAATAAACAGACTAAGGGACGAAGATGCTGGCAAGCTGGCTTAAATCTGCTGCCCTGGGCGCCCTGATCGCGCTGTCCCCGCTGGCAACGGCGGGTGACGGCGCGGGAGTGCCCGCGCCTGTGATTCAGAAGGCGCAGGGTGAACAGTGCGTGGAACCGACCGAGTACATGCGGAAGAATCACATGAAGGTGCTGAACCAGCATCGTGACAAGACCGTGCACGAGGGCATCCGCACCAAACAGCACAGTCTGAAGAACTGCATCGAGTGCCACGCCACGCCTAATGACAAAGGCGAGCGCTCGGTGCTGGGCAAGGACAACTTCTGCCAAAGCTGCCACAGCTATGCGGCGGTGAAGGTGGACTGCTTCCAGTGCCATTCCAGCAAGCCTGCCGGCGATGGCGCCATGCACCCCATCGTTTCCAGCCAGTCCGGTCCCGGCGCGGAAACCGCTGCCAGCATGCGCCATCATTCTCAGGGCAAGTCGCCCAGCCTGAACTCGACCCTTTCGGTCAAGGACATCGCGGGGGTGCTCAAATGAACAATTTCGAACAGTACCGACGCCGCTTCCTCGGCGGCGCGATGGCGACCGCCGGCGCAGCCATGATCCCCGGCATGATGCTGGTGGAAATGGCGCACAGCCGAGCGCCTGAAGAGGCCGTCAGCAGCAAGAACCGCTGGGGTCTGCTGATCGACACCACCAAGTGCGCCACCGGCTGCAGCGAGTGCGTAACCGCCTGCAACACCGAGAACGGCCTGTCCGGCAAGACCGGTCCGCAGGATTCGCAGTGGATCCGCAAGGTGGAACTGACCCACAAGAAAACCGGCACCCAGCATTCGCTGCCGGTGATGTGCCAGCACTGCGAAGAGCCGCCATGCGTGGACGTGTGCCCGACCGGTGCCTCATTCAAGCGCGAAGACGGCATCGTGCTGGTCGACCGCCACATCTGCATCGGCTGCCG
>DISR01000061.1:0-312 GCA_002421825.1 Thiobacillus sp. UBA6205
AATTCCGCAAGATGCTGCGGGAAGGCCAGCTTGACGACAAGGAAATCGAGATCGACCTCGCCCAGCCGGCGGCATCGATGCAAATCTTCACCCCGCCCGGCATGGAGGATCTTTCCCAGCAGCTGCAAGGCATGTTCCAGGGCCTGGGCGGCGGCCGCAGCCGCTCGCGCAAGCTAAAGGTGAAGGAAGCGCTCAAGCTCGCCACCGAGGAAGAAGCCGCCGCGCTGGTGAACGAGGAAGAAATCAAGCTCGCCGCCATCGAGGCCGTGGAACAAAATGGGATTGTTTTCCTGGACGAAATCGACAAGATCG